>NZ_CAWNWX010000025.1:28373-49008 GCF_963878195.1 Aeromonas sp. HMWF016 | reverse complement strand
CGGGTGGATGGCCTCTCCAGCAGTGAACAGCTGGGGGGGTCAGTGAGCCGTGATGAGGCCAAACGGCAGTGGCTGCTCGATGGCAATGCCCAGCAGTACCAGCGCAGCCAGAACGACAGTTGGCAGGTGCGCGGGCTTTCGGGTCGCCCCGTGCTGTTGCAAATGGGCTCCTATCAGCCGGTCACCTTCTATCAGTGGAACGGGGGCGTGGTGGTGGGGATGATGCCGCTGGTGAACGGCCTCTATGCCACCGCAACCCTGATAGGGGACAAGGTTCAGGTAGCGCTCAGCAGCGAGCAGGCGAGGCTGGAGCAGGGAACTATCAATCGTGGGCAGAGTGCCACCGAGGTCAGTGGTGCCCCGGGCCAGTGGCTGACGGTGGGGGAGCTATCCACCAGCTCGGCGCAGCAGGGCAGCACTCTTGGTACGCAGTTGCAGGGCGGGCGTGGCAGCCAGAGCGATCGCCAGACCCTGCAGATCCGGGTTACTCCCCAATAGGTCTGAACGCTTCGCAATCCGTGCCCAGAGCCCCGTTAGTGGGGCTCGTCGGCTGCATATTCGCGCAACTGGCGACTGCGCAGCAGATACCAGAGCGCCCAGAGGCTGGCGACCAGCACCAGCGCGGTGGGCCAGCTGAACGACCACTTCTGCAGGTTGAGGCTGTGCAGCTGCATCAGCAGGCCGCTTGTGGCTGAGCAGAGCAGCAGCAAGGGGCTGTGGCGCCTGAGTTTGGCGCGAATGCCGTGGGTCTGCTGATAGGTGCCGCCACAGGCGAGCAGTGCCAGCATGGCGGGCACATCGGTCAGCAGGCTGATATAGAGAGTGAGCTTGTCAGGGTAGAAGAGCTCAAGGATCTCGCTGCCGCTCTGGCGGGTGACGCCAGCCATCAGGAAGAGCCAGACCGAGCGGGTCAGTAGCAGGGCGATGGGCCAGAACCAGAGAGGGGGACGAAGCTGGCCGTGATCGTCATAGCGGTGTTCGGGGTAGAGGGTCATGGTTGCCCGATATCCATTCATTGAGTGCAAGTGATGCAAGGGATATGGGGTGAAGGAGAGCCCTTTGCAAGGCGAGGGAGGGGGCGGGAATTAATCGGGGGGCCATGCCCCCCAATGCGCGAGAATCTTTTTGTGCCGGGCAGCAGATGTTATAGCCAGCCTTTGCGCTTGAAGAAGAGACCGGTACCAAGCGATGACATCACCATCAGCACCAGCGAGAGGGGGTAACCATATTCCCAGGCGAGCTCCGGCATGCGGCCGAAGTTCATGCCGTAGATGCTGGCGATCAGGGTCGGCGGCAGGAAGATCACGGCGGCTACCGAGAAGATCTTGATCACCTTGTTTTGCTCCAGATTGGTGACCCCCATGGAGGCCTCCAGCTGGAAGTTGATCTTGTCGAACAGGAACTGGGTGTGGGGCAACAGTGACTCCACGTCGTGCAGCATCTCGTCGATCCACTTGTTCTGCTCAAGGCTCATGCGCTGGCGCAGGCTGCGCTTGAGGAAGCGCAAGGCGCGACGGGTATCGTGCAGGGAGAGACGGATCTGGCCGTTGGCCTCTTCCTGAGCCATCAACTCCTTGAGCATGGGGTTGATCTGATCCGGCTCGAAGATTTGATCGGCGGTGTTTTCCAACGTTTTGTAACCATCTTCGATAAGGTCGGAAAGGTACTCTACCTTGAGGTTTTGCACCTCCAGCAGGATATCGAGGGCATCCTCCACCTCCAGCCGATCCTGGCGCATATAGTGGCGCAGCAGGCGAACCAGCCCGATGTCATCTTCCCGAATGCTGATCAGCAGGTTGTTGCGCAGGGTAAAGGAGACGTGGACACCCTTGGTGTCACGACCGATCCGCTGGGGAAACAGGGAGTGAATGTGCAGACCATCGGTATCCCAGTAGAAACGGGCTGATGCTTCGATGTCGTCGAGCTCTTCCTTGTCGGGAACCTCTTCCAGGAACAGGCCCGTCAACCATTCTCGCTCTGCCGTGTCCGGCTTGTAGGCATCCAGCCAGACCGTGTTGTCAGGTACTATGTCGTCAGGCCCGAGCGTGACTATATCCAGCACCTTGTTATTGAGAATGTAGGCGGTGATCATCTGTCCCCCCTTAAAAAGTCATGGGTAATCAGGGATGGTTGCACAGGTCATGCGGCCTTAGATCGCTGCAGAAGGCGATCCCGTGGATAAGCAGATCGGGCCGATGGAAAACCTGAATGCGGCGAACTATACAGGGGCGGGCCGCGCTTGTCAGGGGCTATTCATTGGGGATTCAGCTTGTTTGTTCAAAAAAACAGCTGCAAGGTGGCGAGGTCGGAGCAGCTCGTCCCGTTTTGAGCGCTGCTCCTTGTGCATCTCTCCTTGCCTTCCTGCCCCCTTTATCCGAGCCCTTTGTTGCAGGCTCGTCTTCGCGACAGGTGAGCTGCAGCTTACATATTGGGATAGTTGGGCCCGGAGCCCCCTTGCGGCGGCGTCCATATGATGTTTTGGCTGGGATCCTTGATATCGCAGGTCTTGCAGTGAATGCAGTTGGCGGCGTTGATCTGCAGCTTGGCCACCCCCTCCGTTTCCAGCACTTCAAATACCCCTGCAGGGCAGTAGCGCTGGGCGGGTTCTCCCCAGGTTGGCAGGTTGACCTTTACCGGGATCTGCTCATCCTGCAGCTTGAGATGGCAGGGCTGATCCTCGTCGTGACTGGTGTTGGCGAGATAGACGGAGGAGAGTTTGTCGAAGCTCAGCTTGCCATCGGGTTTGGGGTAATGGATGGGCTCGCAGCGGCTGGCCATGCGCAGCTGGCGGTAATCGGGCTCTTTATCGATAAGTTTGAAGGGCGAGTTTGCGCCAAACAACCGCTGCTCCAGCCAGTTAAAAGCGCCACCAAGCCAGGGGCCCCAGCGATGCAGGGCGGCCCCGAAGTTGCGGGCCACGCCCAGCTCCTGCGCCAGCCAGCTCTGGTGCAGTTCGTCGGCATAGTGAACCAGATCCCGTCCCCCTTCATCGCCACCTCGCAGCGCCATCGCGACGGTTTTTGCCGCCAGCATCCCCGATTTCATGGCGGTGTGGATCCCCTTGATGCGGGAAAAGTCGAGGGTGCCGGCATCGCAGCCGATCAGCAGTCCGCCGGGGAAGTGCATACGCGGCAGGGAGTGCCAGCCCCCCTTGGTGATGGCGCGTGCACCATAGCTGATGCGCTCGCCCCCTTGCAGCAGGTCGGCGATAAGCGGGTGGTGCTTGAGACGCTGGAATTCGTCAAACGGGCTGAGCCAGGGATTCTGGTAGTTGAGATCGACGATCAGCCCGACCGCGACCTGATCTCCCTCCATCTGATAGAGATAGAAGCCGCCGTGACTCTGGTTTTCTCCCTCCTTGCCAAGGGGCCAACCACTGCCATGGAGTACCTGTCCCGCCTTGCCTTGGCCAGCTGGCAGTTGCCACAGCTCTTTGAAGCCGATGGCGTAGTGCTGCGGCTGGGTGGTGTTTTCCAGATTGAATGTGGCGATCAACTGTTTGCCCAGATGGCCGCGGGCCCCCTCGGCAAAGAGGGTGTAGCGGCCATAGAGGGCCATGCCGGGAACATGATCCGGTTTTGGATTGCCCGTGCGATCAAGTCCCAAATCGCCGGTGATCACCCCCTTGACCCGTCCCGCTTCCATGATAAGGTCGCTGGCGGTAAACCCCGGGTATATTTCGACTCCCAGCTGCTCCGCCTGCTGGCCAAGCCAGCGGCAAAGGTTGCCGAGGCTGACGATGTGAGAGCCTTCATTGTGCATCCGTGGTGGTACGGCCCAGCTTGGCAGTTGCAGGGAGCGGTTCTCGCTTTGCAGCAGGTGTACCTGATCGTCGTTGACCGCTACCCCGAGCGGTGCCTTCTGCCAGCTTTGTGGCAGCAGCTCCTTGAGGGCGACGGGGTCGAGCAGCGCACCGGAGAGCAGATGAGCGCCAATTTCGGCACCCTTTTCCAGCAGGCAGACCGAGAGATTGGCATCCTGCTGTTTCAACGCGATGGCGGCGCTGAGCCCCGCCGGGCCGCCACCAACGATGACGACATCAAATTCCATTGCTTCCCGTTCCATCTTGCCTCTGCACCGAAGTTGACCTAGGGTAGTGCTGGTAGTTTACGTAAACGTAAAGTGATTGTAAGCAAAAAATTAAGCGAAACACGGTGCAAAAGTGTAGGGACTGGTGAATGAATTCAATCCAAAGAGACGAGGCATGACCCCATGAAGCTGCTGGTCGCAATCAAACGGGTAGTGGATTACAACGTCAAGATCCGGGTCAGGGCGGACGGCTCCGATGTGGAGCTGGCCAATGTGAAGATGGGGATCAACCCCTTTTGTGAAATCGCGGTGGAAGAGGGGGTCAGGCTGCGTGAGGCCGGTATCGCCAGCGAGCTGGTGGTGGTGACCTTTGGCCCGGACGCGGCCGCCGAGCAGCTGCGCCATGCGCTGGCGCTGGGAGCGGATCGGGCTCGCCACTATGTGACAGACGAGACGCTGACGCCGCTGACGGTGGCACGGGCTTTGCGCAAGGTGTGTGAGCTGGAGCAGCCGGATCTGGTGCTGCTAGGCAAGCAGTCCATCGACTCGGACAACGGTCAGGTGGCCCAGATGCTGGCCGCCCTGACCGACTGGTCGCTGGCTACCTGCGCTTCTGTCATCAGGCTGGAAGGAGAGGAATTGCGGGTGACCCGCGAAATCGATGGCGGCCTCGAAACCCTCGCCATGCCGCTGCCTGCTGTAGTGAGCGCCGATCTGCGGCTCAACGAACCACGGTTTGCCTCGCTGCCCAACATCATGAAGGCCAAGCGCAAGCCGCTGGAGAGTGCCCCCTTTGCTGAGCTCGCCGTTGTGCCTGCCAACCAGACCCGTCTGCTCGGGGTGATGGCGCCAGCAGCCCGCAAAGTCGGCGTTCTGGTCGGTTCGGTGGATGAGCTGGTGGACAAACTCAAGCACGAGGCGAAGGTACTATGAGCATATTGATCATTGCCGAACATCATCAGGGCCATCTGGCCGACAACGTCGCCCGTCTGGTCACGGCTGCCAGTCAGCTGGGTGGCGAAGTGCATCTGTTGCTGGCGGGGCAAGGGATAAGCGAGGCGGGCCAGCAGGCGGCTGCGCTGAGCGGGGTGAGCAAGGTGCTGCTGGCCGACTCTCCCGCGCTGGCGGAAGGGCTGCTTGAGGGGCTCGACAAGCTGTTGGCTCGCTGGTGCGAAGGTTACAGCCACTGCCTGATGGCGGCGAGCGCCATGGGCAAGGCGCTGTTGCCCCAGATCGCTGCCCGGCTCGGGGTCGAGATGATCTCCGAGGTGACTGCTATCGAGAGCAGCGATACCTTCCTGCGCCCCATCTATGCGGGCAATGCCATTGCCCGGGTAGCGAGCAGTGCCCCCATCAAGGTGATGACGGTGCGGGCGACGGCTTTTGCCAAGGCAACGGAGGAAGGCAATGCTCCCGTCGAGAGTCTGGTGGTGCCCGAATTGACCCGCCGTACCCGCCTGGTGGAGCGCCTTGCCGTGCGATCGCCCCGGCCCGAGCTGACAGCTGCGCGAGTGGTGGTCTCCGGTGGCCGAGCCCTTGGCTCCAAGGCACAGTTTGCCCTGATTGAGGCGCTGGCCGACAAGCTGGGTGGTGCGGTCGGCGCATCGCGGGCTGCCGTTGATGCGGGTTTTGTCGCCAACGATCTGCAGGTCGGCCAGACTGGCAAGGTGGTCGCCCCCGAGCTCTATATCGCGGTTGGCATTTCTGGGGCCATTCAGCATCTGGCGGGGATGAAGGAGTCGAAGGTGATTGTGGCCATCAACAAGGACAGCGAGGCGCCCATCTTTCAGGTTGCCGACTACGGTCTGGTGGGCGATCTCTTCACCCTGCTGCCGGAGCTCACCGCCAAGGTGTAAATTTGTCGGAAAGGGCAGGGGCAACCCGTTTATGCGGTCTCTTGGCCATTTCTTCGCATGTTCTCTGCAAGCCCTGACCCGTTCAGGGCTTTTTCTACTGAAAAGGGGAGCAAGAGTGACGGTAAAAGGTTGAGCCAGCTCCCAAAAAGCCTTTGATCCGCTGGCTGCTCTTGTGTAAAACCTGACAAGTCATCGATCACACTCATCCACTCACGGAAAGCGTCATGAGCAAACAGGTTTACAACTTCTGCGCCGGCCCCGCCATGTTGCCGGTTGAAGTCATGGAGCGCGCCCAGCGCGAATTTTGTAATTTTCAGGGGCTGGGAGCCTCGGTCATGGAGCTTTCCCACCGCGGCAAGCACTACATGGCGGTCGCCGAGAAGGCCGAAGCCGATCTGCGCGAGTTGCTGGCGGTGCCGGACAACTACAAGGTGCTCTTCATGCACGGTGGCGGCCGCGGTCAGTTCTCCGCGGTGCCCATGAACCTGCTGGGGGGCGCCAACAAGAAGGCCGATTTTCTGCTGACCGGTGTCTGGTCGCAGGGGGCAGTGGATGAGGCACAAAAGTATGGCGACATCCAGACCTGGCAAGGGGTTGCCAAAAACGAGCAGGGGATTACACACCTGTTGCCGACACCGGCGTTTCGCTCTGATGCGGCCTATGTGCACTACTGCCCGAACGAGACCATTGAAGGGATCGAGATGTTCGATATCCCGGCTACCGGCGATGTACCGCTGGTGGCGGATCTCTCCTCGACCATCCTCTCCCGTCCCATCGACGTGAGCCGCTTTGGCATCATCTATGCCGGTGCCCAGAAAAATATCGGCCCGTCCGGGCTCGCCATCGCCATCGTGCGCGATGATCTGCTGGATCAGGCCAGAGCTGATGTGCCCTCGATTTTCGACTACAAGCTCACTGCCAAGAACGACTCCATGTTCAACACGCCGCCCACCTACGCCTGGTATCTGGCCGGTCTGGTGTTCGAGTGGCTCAAGGAACAGGGTGGCCTTGCGGCGATGGAAGCGCGCAACAAGGAGAAGGCCGACTTCCTTTACGACTATCTCGATCAATCGAGCTTCTACGGCAATCAGGTGGATGTCAGCTGCCGTTCGCGGATGAACATCCCGTTCCAGCTGAAAAATGCCGAGCTGGACAAGCAGTTCCTGGCTGAATCTGAAGCGGCTGGTCTGCTGGCACTGAAAGGGCATCGCATCGTTGGTGGCATGCGTGCCAGCATCTACAACGCCATGCCGCTGGAGGGTGTGAAGGCGCTGGTCAGCTTTATGGATGAGTTTGCCAAGCGTCACGGCTGATCCGGTCTGCAGTTAATCCTGACGCCGGGCTTGCCCGGCGTCTTTTTTTCAACAACGACTGAATCTTAGCGTGCAGCCCCGTTTTTCCCCTGTCGCTGCCCTTGCCGAGCGGGGCGCGTACTGTTAACGTCCGGTCAGGTCATTTATTTGAGATTGCACAGGAAGTCTATGAATTCGTTGCGTTTGGAACCTATTTCTCGTGTGGCCGGTGAGGTCAATCTGCCCGGTTCAAAGAGTGTCTCTAACCGGGCGCTGCTGCTGGCGGCGCTGGCCCGTGGTACTACCCGTTTGACCAACCTGCTCGACAGCGATGACATTCGTCACATGCTGGCGGCACTGACCCAGCTCGGGGTCAAGTACAAGCTCTCTGCCGACAAGACCGAGTGCACCGTGCAAGGCCTTGGCCGCAGTTTTGCCGTCAAAGAGCCGATCAATCTGTTCCTTGGCAATGCCGGTACTGCCATGCGCCCGCTCTGTGCAGCGCTGTGTCTGGGCTCCGGTGAGTACACCCTGGGCGGTGAGCCGCGCATGGAAGAGCGCCCTATTGGCCATCTGGTGGATGCCCTGCGTGAGGCGGGAGCTCATATCCAGTACCTGAAAAAAGATGGTTTTCCGCCGCTGGTGGTGGATGCCAAGGGGCTGTGGGGTGGCGATGTCCATGTCGATGGTTCCGTTTCCAGCCAGTTCCTGACCGCCTTCCTGATGGCTGCTCCCATGGCGGCCGGCGACACCCGCATTCATATCAAGGGGGAGCTGGTCTCCAAGCCCTACATCGATATCACCCTGCACATCATGAAGCAGTTCGGGGTAGTCATCGAGCACGACAACTACAAGCTGTTCTACATCAAGGGCAACCAGACCTATATCAGCCCCGGTGATTTTCTGGTTGAAGGGGATGCTTCCAGCGCCTCCTACTTCCTCGCGGCTGGCGCCATCAAGGGCAAGGTGCGGGTCACCGGTATCGGCAAGCACAGCATTCAGGGCGATATCCATTTCGCCGATGTACTGGAGAAGATGGGCGCGCGCATCACCTGGGGTGATGACTTTATCGAAGCGGAGCAGGCACCGCTGCACGGCATCGATATGGATATGAACCATATTCCCGATGCAGCCATGACCATCGCGGTTGCGGCGCTGTTTGCCGAGGGGCCGACCTCCATTCGCAATATCTACAACTGGCGGGTGAAAGAGACCGATCGTCTGCATGCCATGGCGACCGAGCTGCGCAAGCTGGGCGTCGAGGTGGAGGAGGGGCGCGACTTCATTACCGTGACCCCGCCGACGCAACTCAAGCACGCCGAGATCGATACCTATAACGATCACCGGGTCGCCATGTGCTTCTCGCTGGTGGCACTGTCCGATACGCCGGTGACTATCAACGATCCCAAGTGCACCTCGAAGACCTTCCCGGATTACTTCGAAAAACTGGCTAGCGTCAGCCAGCGCGATTAATCCCTCTAACATGATGGGGCCCGCCTTGTGCGGGCCTTTTTATCTCCGGCTTGAACGCAAATAGCAGCATTTCATTAACTTGCAAGATGTAGGTTAAAAAAACTTTCTTTAGTGATGTAATTTTCTATTTACACCGACTCGGCTGCGGGCTATGTTGAGATTTCTTAATCGCAGTTATCTAGCAGGAAGCCTTGTCATGCAGCATCAAACCGACGACGTTCGTATCAGTGAAATCAAAGAGTTACTCCCTCCGGTTGCGGTGCTTGAGAAGTTTCCGGCGACCGAGACCGCCTCATCGACCGTGTTTGATTCCCGTCAGGCCATCCACCGTATCCTGAATGGTGAAGATGACCGTCTGCTGGTGGTCATTGGCCCCTGTTCCATTCATGATCCGGTTGCCGCCATCGAATATGGCAAGCGCCTCAAGGCGCTGCGCGACGAGCTGAAAGGCCAGCTGGAGATCGTGATGCGGGTCTACTTCGAAAAACCGCGTACTACCGTGGGCTGGAAGGGGCTCATCAACGATCCGTACCTCGATAACAGCTGCAAGATCAATGACGGTCTGCGCCTGGGTCGCAAGCTGCTGCTCGATCTCAACGACATGGGGCTGCCAACCGCTTCCGAATTCCTGGACATGATCACGCCGCAATACGTGGCGGATCTGATGAGCTGGGGGGCGATCGGCGCTCGTACCACCGAATCCCAGGTGCATCGCGAGCTGGCCTCCGGTCTCTCTTGCCCGGTGGGCTTCAAGAACGGTACCGACGGCACCATCAAGGTGGCAATCGATGCCATCGGTGCTGCCAGTGCCCCCCATCACTTCCTGTCGGTCACCAAGTATGGCCACTCCGCCATCGTTGCAACCAAAGGGAACCCGGATTGTCACATCATCCTGCGTGGTGGCCGTGAGCCTAACTACAGCGCAGCCCATGTCAGCGAGGTGGTGAAGGGGTTGGAGAAGGCCGGTCTGCCGCAAAAGGTGATGATCGACTTCAGCCATGCCAACAGCAGCAAGCAGTTCAAGAATCAGATGGTCGTGGCGGACGATGTGGCTGATCAGCTGCGCGCCGGCAGCAAGGCTGTATTTGGCGTGATGGTGGAGAGCCATCTGGTGGAAGGGCGTCAGGATTTGGTCGAGGGCTGCGAGCTTACCTTCGGCCAGAGCATCACGGATGCCTGCATCGGTTGGGAAGATACCGAAACCCTGCTGCGCAATCTGGCCGATGCGGTGGCCACCCGCAACGCCCGCTGAGACGGAGATATCAGCGAGCTGATGCAACAGTTCATTGATACAAAGTAAAAGCGCGCCACAGGCGCGCTTTTTGTTGTCGGAGCAGGGTTACCAGCGATAGGTCTTGAGCAGGGCTTCCAGTTTCTGGCACTGCTCGACCAGCTGAACACTGGCGAGGTTGGCGGAATGAGCCTGACCCAGAGTGTCATTGGAGGTGTTGCGGATCTGGTTCACCGAGTGGTCCACCTCGTTGCAGACCCTGTCCTGCTCTTCGGCTGACTGGGCCATCTGGGCATTGAGATCATTGATCCGGGCGATGCGTTCAATGATGTTCTGCATGGCGGCCAGGGTCGCCTCGGTTTTGCTGATGCTCTCATCCGCCTTGGTTTTTGCATCCCCGATCACCGTAACTGCGCTCTGGGCCTCTTTTTGCAGGGCGGCGATCATCTGGGAGATCTCCTCGCTGGCGGTGCGGCTGCGGTTGGAGAGGGCGCGCACCTCGTCGGCCACCACGGCAAAACCGCGCCCCTGTTCACCGGCTCGCGCTGCCTCAATGGCGGCGTTGAGGGCCAGCAGGTTGGTCTGATCTGCGATCCCCTTGATCACTTCCAATACCCCATCCACGGCAAGACAGCGGCTGTCGAGCTGCTGGATCACCTGATCCACCCTGTCGATCTCGGTCGACATTTCGCCCATGTCAGTGATGGAGTGCTGGGCGAGACGACTGGTATTGGCGGCATCCTGATTGGTGAGTGCGGAGAGCTCGGCACTGTGGCGGGCATGCTCGCGTACTTCATGGGAGCTGGCTGCGAGCTCGCTCACTGCGGCCGCAACCTGAGTGGTCATCCCCTCCTGCTGACGGGCCGAGTTTTCGGTCTGGGTGGCGACCTGGCGGATCTGGCTCGACTCCTGATAGAGCTGGTGCGTCGCTCCTTCCACCTCCTGCAAGCTGTGGCGGAAGCCCTGCACCATGTCGTTGACGGCGCGGGTCATCTGACCCAGCTCATCCTGACTGTTGTTGATGAGGGGGAGGGCGAGGTTACGCTCTTTCGCCATCTGGATCATGGTGAGCTGCAACTGGCGCAGCGGCCGTTTGACGTAGCGCTGCAGCACCCACCAGAGCAGGCTGAACCCCAGACCGAAAACAGCCGCCAGACTGCCACTCAGAATAAAGTTGTTGTGGCGGATATCGTCGAAGGTATGGGTCAGGTCATAGCTGATCCGAACCGCCCCCATGACGGTCCCTTCATCCACCTGATGGCAGCTGGTGCACTGGGTGCCGCGATACTCCTTGTAGGCCTTGAACGGTTTGATCAGGGTGAGCTGGTTGCCTTGCTGTTGCAGGATGATATCCCCCTTCGTAATGGCGCGTTCATCGAGGGTATCCTGGGCTTTCTGGTCGGGATGTCCCGGGCCAAACAGGTTGCTGACGGCGGGGGCACGAATAAGGCGGGCTTCGACAATCCCGGCCTCGCTCTTGAGTTTGGTTTGCACTATCTGCCGATTGGCCATGCCACCGGTCATCATCAATACGTTGAGCTGATCCATGTAGGTGTTGGCGGCGCTCTCAACCTTCTCTTCTGCCATGCGGATGGCGAGATCCCGTTGCAACCAGGCAGAGAGCTCGAAGCAGAGGGCAAAGGTGGAGCTGATGACCAGCGCAAGGGGGAGAAAGATTTTCCAGTTCAGTGAGAGGTTATGCATAGTGGCCGATCCCATGCCCTTATCTGTTTTTATTGGTTCCCGTTTCATCTTGAGCGTAGACAAGGAGAGGCGGGGAGACAGTTTCCTATCGGCACACTTTAGTCACTCTTGAGTAAATAATCTGTTAAGCAGATCGGTAATAGAGGTTGCCAATAGGGCAATTTCAGATTGAGTGGCACCAAGAGTTGATCCTGCGCAAAAACTTGCGAGTGATAATAATTATCATTGTTGTTATTTGCGAGTCATCACCATGATCCATCTAACTCCTTCCATGACTGGCGTGGCTTCGCCGGATCCTCTCAAGTTTGCCTTCAGTGCCAAAACCTCGGCACATGCCAGTCGGGGAGGGCGCCGCCCCTTGTCACTCGATGAGAGCCAATGGCAGCAGTGGTGGCAGCAAGAGAGCGATGCCGAAGAGCGTGCCCTCTATCTCCATATTCCCTTTTGTCGCAAGCGCTGCAGTTTCTGCAATTTCTTCGAAAATGGTGCCAATCCGGCGCGGATCAGCCGCTATATCGACGCGTTGTGCGCATCGCTTGCCAAGGCCGCAGAGACGCCATTGGTACAAAGCCACCCCTTCTCGGCCGTCTATGTCGGGGGCGGAACCCCCACCGACATGAGTGCCGATGAGCTGGAAATGCTGGCCAGGATGATCCGGCGCTTTCCCCTGACGGCCGATGCCGAGGTGACCCTTGAGGGGCGCCTCAACGGTTTTGACGATGCCAAGTGGCAGGCCGCGCTGGGCGGCGGTTTCAACCGTTTTTCGTTCGGGGTGCAGAGTTTTGATACCGGTGTGCGCCAGCAGGCGGCCCGGATCGATGACAGGGAGACCCTGCTGACCCGTCTTGGCGAGCTGACTCGCGATGATGCGGCAGTGATCGTGGCGGATCTCATTTTCGGTCTGCCCGGTCAGGATGATGCCGTGTGGCAGCAGGACATCACGGATGTGATGGCGAGCGGCGTGCACGGGATTGATCTCTACCAGCTTATCGCCATGCCGGGCACCAATCTGGATCGGGCCGGGCAGAAGGGCAAGCTGGGTTGGGCTGCCGATGGCCAGCAGCGGGCCGCCATGTATGCTTACGGCGGTCAACAACTGGAACAGCATGGTTGGGAGCGGCTCTCCTGCAGTCACTGGCGGCGTAGTCCAGCCGAGCAGAGTCGCTATAACCAGATGGCCAAGCGCGGCGCAGAGATCCTCCCCTTTGGGGCTGGAGCCGGGGGCACTATCCATGGCTATGGCGTGATGTACGGGCGAGATTTGGCCCAGTGGCACGAAGCGCAGGAGAAGGGGGTTCGGGCGCCCGGCATGGTGATGGGGCGCAATCCGAATGCGCGGATGGATGGTCTGCTGCGTGGCGCCCTCGACAGTGGCGTGCTGGCACTGGCGCGCCTGCCAGCCTCACTGCGCAGTCATCTGATGCCGCTGTTCGATGCTTGGCGACAAAACGGGCTGGCCGATCTTGCTGGCGATCAACTGGTACTGACGCTGGCGGGGCGCTTCTGGAACGTCAATATGCAGGCCGGGTTGTTCGAATTTTTGCAGCACAATCCGGCCGATGGCAGCGAGCCTGCGTTGCTGCATGGCAAGCACCCGGATGGTAAACATCCGGGGATACGTCACTCACTGGTGTAGGTGTTTTACCCGATCGCCAAAAGCACAAAGGGAGCCGACGAGGCTCCCTTTGTTTGACCAACCCGCTGTTTGGCCGACAAGTGTGGCGCTACGGGACGAATTACTCGTCGTCGCTATCCTGATAGCTGTCGCGCTGGGCCCTTGGCAGGCGGCGCATCGGGGTAAATCCGACATCCTCGCCCACCACTTCACGCTTGCGGGACTTGTTTTGAGGAGACTGGGCAGGCTTCTTGGCGGTATCGCCCTTGGCTTTGCCTGCAGCCGGTTTACCCTTGCCGCCCTTGGCATTGGCGGCGCCACGGGCGCGCGGCGGGTTCTGCACCGGCTTGCTGCCGGGCAGGGTCTGCCGGCTCGGCTTGCCGCTCGGCTCATACCCTTCGAGGATCTCCACGGAGAGGGATTGACCGATCAGTGCCTCGATCGCCTTGAGCTGACCCAACTCATCATGGCTGACCAGCGAGATGGCCTCGCCGCCGCGCCCGGCACGACCGGTACGGCCGATGCGGTGGATGTAATCCTCCGCCATCTGCGGCAGCTCGAAGTTGATCACGTGGGGCAGCTGATCGATGTCCAGACCACGGGCGGCGATATCGGTTGCCACCAGCACCCGCACCTTGCCCTCGCGAAAATCGGCCAGCGCCCGGTTGCGGGCCCCCTGACTCTTGTCACCGTGAATGGCGACTGTGTCGAGACCATCTTTCTGCATCTGATGCGCGAGGCGATCGGCGATCTGCTTGGTGCGGACAAATACCAGCACCCGCTGCCAGTTGCCACGGCCGATCATGTGGGAGAGCAGCTCGCGGCGGCGTTCCCGATCGACCTGAATGATGCGTTGGGTTACCTGTTCGGCAGCGGTGTTGCTGGGATCGACCTCAATCAGGGTGGGGTCGTTGAGCAAGTCATCCGCCAGCGCCTTGATTTCACTGGAGAAGGTGGCGGAGAAGAGCAGGCTCTGCCGTTTGGCGGGCAGTGCCTTCATGATGCGGCGAATGTCGACGATGAAGCCCATGTCGAGCATTCGATCCGCTTCATCCAGCACCAGCACTTCCAGCTCGCTCAGGGTCAATGCGCCCTGGGTCAGCAGATCCAGCAGACGGCCCGGGGTAGCCACCAGAATGTCGATACCGAGCTTGATGGCATCCAGATTGGGCTTGATGCTGACGCCACCGTAGGCGATCAGGGTACGAAACGGCAGGTGGTGGGCATATTTGATGATGCTCTCACCCACCTGGGCGGCCAGTTCGCGGGTCGGTGTCAGTACCAGGGCGCGCACCTGACGGCGACCGCGGCCATGGTTGGCCAGCAGGAGCTGCAGCATGGGCAGGGTGAAACCGGCTGTCTTGCCTGTGCCTGTCTGGGCTCCGCCGAGGACATCCTGACCAGCCAGAATAGCCGGAATGGCTTGCTGCTGGATGGGGGTTGGCTGTTCGTAACCCAGCTCCTTGACGGCCCGCAGGATGTGCGGGGAGAGACCCAGTTCGTTGAATGACATGTTCGAGAGAAACTCCTCTGGTGAGCCTTTGGCTCAGCGGATGACCGGCGCGGGCGCCAGCCACGATATGGAAATGATAACGGGGGCGTAATATAGCAAAAGAGCGGCCGGTGCGCAGTAGCTGTCGCACCGGCCGCTCTTTATGTGCCGCAAAAAGCAATCAGAGCAGGTCGCGGATGGGGGCGACCAGACTCTCCGGCTTGGTGGTGGGAGCAAACCGCTCCACCACGTTGCCGTCACGGTCGATCAGGAACTTGGTGAAGTTCCACTTGACGTTTTCCAGCCCCAGCAGCCCCGGTTTCTCCTTCTTGAGCCACTGATAGAACGGGTGGGCCTGCTCGCCGTTGACACCGCACTTGGCCATGATGGGGAAGGTGACCGGGTAGTCTAAGGAGCAGAAACGGGCGATCTCCTCGGCATCTCCCGGCTCCTGCTGACCGAACTGGTTGCAGGGGAAGCCCAGGATCACCAGTCCCTCGGGCCCCAGCTCGCGATAGAGGGCTTCCAGCCCCTCATATTGGGGGGTAAAGCCGCAGCGGCTGGCCACATTGACCACCAGGATCACCTTGCCGGCCAGTTGGGCGAGCGGGTAGGGGGTGCCATCCAGTTGTTGCAGCGTCAGGTCGGGCAGAGGCATCACATCATCCTTTTGTTGATTGCATGTCGTTGATTGTACATAAGTTGCACAGTGTGCTTGCAGGAGGAAAGGGGGATATTCCCATGGTCGCTACGGTATCGCTTGGCTCTTTTAACGGCAAGGCGTTACGTGAACGGGCACCGATGCAATGGGGGGCGGCTCACACTTTTCTCCTCCATTACGCACCGGGTGAGGGCAGGATCACAATCGACTCGGAAAAAGGGGGCGCAGCCTGCCAAATCGGGTATTGATGGTGGGACTTCTCAAGAGAAGCAAACCGGTTTGTGCCTTTAGCGGGAAGCCGCTACAAAGCGCTCTCTTTTCCACATGTTGCGAGTCAATCTTGGACTATCAAGCCGTCATGGATGCCATCTACACCCGAGGTTGGGTGATAGTGGACGATTTTTTAACTGCCGCCGAGGTGGATGCCCTCAAAGGGTGTCTGCCAGAGGAGTGGCAACCGGCCGGGATCGGTCGTGAAGGGCTCCATCAAGGCAACAGCGAGATCCGCCGCGACCAGATCCACTGGCTGGAGCCGTCGCTCGGGGCGCCGGTCGCCGATTATCTCGCCCGCATGGAGGCGCTGCGTCTGGCTGCCAATCGGATGTTGATGCTGGGATTGTTCGACTATGAAGCACACTTCGCCCGTTATCGCTGCGGCGACTTCTACGCGACCCATCGCGATGCCTTTGCCGGTCGCTCCAACCGTCGCCTGACGACGGTGTTCTACCTCAATAACGACTGGCAACCCGAAGCGGGCGGCGTCTTGCGCTTTTATGACAACGACGAGCAGTTCTTGATGGATGTGAGCCCCAGAGGGGGGCGGCTGGTGATCTTCCTCTCCGAGGAGTTTCCCCACGAAGTGCTGCCCGCCAATCAGGAGCGTTACAGCATTGCCGGCTGGTTTCGCGTCAATGGCAGCGGCATGGGGCGGGTCGATCCCCCTCGCTGACCCATGGGGTTGCGCGGTTTTTGACACAGGGCGCCCTTTTTCGCCGCAAGATGTGGCTGGCAGGGCAGCCATCAGCTGACAAGGGTTTGTCTCCCTTGCTACACTGGCGCGCACTTATGTTCGTATCTGGCTTCGTCCGGTTTTGAATGCGGTGGTTTTTGAATGGTCATGACGAAGCCGCTTCTCCCAAGGGATCACATCTAATGAAGAACATGCATGTCTTGCTGCTGTGCGGCGGCGGTGGCTCCGAGCACGAAGTCTCTCTGCGCAGCGCCAATTTCCTCGAAAAACAACTCGCTCTCCTGCCCGGCGTCGAAGTGACCCGCGTCGAGATGTTTGCCGACCGCTGGCTCAGCGCCGATGGTCGCGAGTGCAAACTGGGGCTGGACAAGCTGCTCTCGTTTGACAGCGTGGCCCGTCCGGTAGACTACGTGGTACCCTGCATCCACGGTTACCCGGGCGAGACCGGCGATCTGCAATCCTTCCTCGAGCTGGCTGGCCTGCCTTATCTGGGCTGCGACGCCGAAGCGAGCAAGATCTGCTTCAACAAGATCACCACCAAGCTGTGGCTCTCCGCCATCGGTATCCCCAACACCCCTTACCTGTTCCTGACCGAACAGGGCGATGCGGCTCTGGCTGAGGCGAAAGCGGCGCTGGCCAAGTGGGGCAAGGTCTTTATCAAGGCCGCCTCCCAGGGCTCTTCCGTTGGCTGCTACTCCGCCAGCAACGAAGCGGATCTGGTGAAGGGCATTGCCGATGCCTTCGGTTACTCCGAGCAGGTTCTGATCGAGAAGGCGGTCAAGCCGCGCGAGCTGGAAGTGGCGGTTTACCAGTACGGTGACGAGCTGGTGGCCACCTATCCGGGCGAGATCTGCGTGCCGCAGGACAAGTTCTACACCTATGAAGAGAAGTACAGCAGTGCCAGCCATACCGAGACTGCACTGCGTGCCGAAGGGCTGACCGAGGCTCAGGCTGACGCTATTCACGAGTACGCCCTCAAGGCGTTCCGTCAGCTGAAACTGACTCACCTCTCCCGTATCGACTTCTTCCTGACTGAGGAGGGCGAGATCCTGCTCAACGAGATCAATACCTTCCCGGGCATGACCTCCATCTCCATGTTCCCGAAACTGCTGGAGCATCACGGTCACGACTTCGCCCGCTACCTTGAGCAGATCCTGCGCAAGGCCAGCTAAGCCGGTCGCTCTTGCTGACGGATGTTGATACCGTTCCAATAAAAATCCCCGCCAATTGGCGGGGATTTTTTTATGCCTTTATCAAGCGGGATAGGGCAGCTTGAAGGGATAAACAGGCGGGTAGAGGATGACTCTTCCCCGCCTGTTGCTACCTGTGGGTGTTACCGGCGGTTAGCCGCGAGCCACCCGAAAGCGCACGCTGCGGGAGTGGCACGGCGCCAGCTCACCAAACTCGCCAGCGGCCAGCTCAAGGGGCAGGGGCTGCTCATCCATCCGCACCGCTTGCCAGTCGCTCAAGCTGTGCTGACTGGTGACCTTGCCACCCTCCAGCACAGCCTGCTCGCTCGGGTTGTAGACCCGGATCACCAGCGCCTCTTCATCCTCTGCCTTTTTCAGGGCGCTCAGCACCGGACCGGAGGGATCCATGGTGAGCAGACTGAAGTGCAGCGGGGTGGTGAAGCTTGCCTTGTTGAGCTTCATGGCATCGAACGGGATCTTGTTGTAGCAGCGCACCGGGGTGAGGTAGCTGCGCGCCGCCTGCATCACGTTGGCGCTGATGTGATCGCCAGCAAACGCCAGCAGGCTGAAACGGCAGCTGAGTTTGCCGCGTACCTGGGAGTCCGGGGTGGGCAGCTTGATGCCGGAGGGGCGACCCGGGCGCAGCAACAGCTCCTCTTTACCGAGTACGCCGACCCCGCGCAGCAGGGTGAGCGCCAGGGTGTCGCACTGTTCGCCGATCACTTCAAACTCGCGCAGGCCATCGCTCAGCACCGCCAGTCCCTGCTTGCCATCTTGCAGGGCGACGAAGTTCATCAGCTGCCAGACCGGAATGGGGGCCTCTTTCCACCCTTCTGCTTCCCAGTTCGCCATGGCGCTGTCGCGGGTAGGGCGGGTGATGCAGCCAAACTGGTTGTCGGAGACCACGGTGTCGCTCGGGAAGGGGGTGGGGATCAGCACCCGCACCCGGTGATCGTCGGCCTGATTGTCGAGCTCCAGTTCGATGTCGATACGCGGGCTCTGATGCGCCAGCGTGATGCAGCAGGTGACATCGAGGTGGCCGCTGCACTGGCGGCTGGCCCGCTCGGCGAGGTCAGCTGGCAAGGCCATGCGCAGTTTGAGCGTAGCAATGCTCTGCCACGCTTCATGGGTGACCTCACGGGTGACCGCAAACTCGGTGGAGTAGCGCAGCCACTCGTCGCGCGATGGCGAGTAGTCATACTCGTCGCCATCATCGGAGCCCTCTTCCAGCGTGAGCACCTGATCAAAGGTGGTGCCGCGCAGTTTATCCAGGATCTGCAGGGTGCCGTTGTCATTGAGGGCGATGCGGTAAAAATCGTTCTCCAGCAGATCGCCGCTGGCAGTCACCGGTTGCTCCAGTCCCGGCTGGTTGCCCTCGATATGGAGAGTGCAATAGCCCATGGCGGGCAGGGGATGGCAGAGCTGGATGTCGTACTCCATAAAGGGGTCGTAGTTGCCGTAGTGCACGATCTGTCTGTCTACCAGACCCGGGTCAATCTCGCGTCTGGCGCGGATGAAGTAGGGGATCGGCTGGCCCGCTTCATCGCGCAGGGCAAAGGATTGGGCGCGAATGCGGATGCTGGTGTTGATCACCTCCTGACGGGGGAAGGGCATCAGGTTGAACAGGCAGAGTTTGTCGGCCACCTGCACGCCGTCTTCACAGAGCGCCACCGGCATGTTGTCGACAATTTTGCGCATGTAGAAGCGGATCAGGTTCTCGGCCATGTCGTCGGCCAGAATGAAGCGGGTCATCACCTCCTGATGTACCTTGTCGCTGCAGCAGCAGCCGATGCTGTCATGGGCGTGGTTCTTCATGATCTCTTTCCACATCTTCTCCAGAAGCCCGTGGTGGTACTCAAAGCCAAGCGCCCAGGCGATGCTCGCCAGCGGTTCGAGGATGTTGACGATCTTGTTCTCGATGGCGGCATGGGCCAGCTTGATGTCCATCCGGGTGGAGGAGATGGTGCGGTGTACCCGCATATATTTACCGTCGTTGAACTCCCCCTTGAGGGTGGCCAGTTGGTCGCGGCACGCCTCGATGCGCTCGAAGACCTGTTCGAAGCGGCTCATGTGGAATTCACGCTGGGGGTAGATTTCGCGCAGCTTGTCGATGATGGCGAAGATGTTCTGCTGCAGCGGCATCTGGTCATGGCCGTTGGGCAGCAGGATATCCTGGGTGACCGAGGCCTTCTCCAGCACCTCGAAGTAGGATTCGAGCCGCTTGCGCAGGCCCGCTTCATCTTCCGGCAGGTACTTGCCGATGGCGTAGCCGAGCGGCAGCACCTGGGTGGTCACCTCGCTGCCATCATTGCTCTGCCAGAGGAACTCGGTCTTGTCGGTGCCGTGGCGCTCGGAGCAGCCGCGCCAGAACATGGCCCGATCTATCCCGAAGCCGTTGAAGATGTGGGGCAGCTGGGAGGACATGCCGAACGAGTCGGGCAGGTAACCGATCTTCATCGGCTCGCCAAGGCTAAGGCAGTCGCGCATCCCGTAGAGCAGGTTGCGCAGGATGGACTCGCCGCTCACCTGCATGGTGTCGGTCTGGGTGTACCAGGGGCCGATGATTAGCCTGCCCGCTTCCACCAGCGCCTTCACCCGGGCCCTGTTCTCGGGCTGGATGGCGAAGTAATCCTCCAGCACCGCGGTCTGGCCGTCCAGCACATAGAACTTGTAGTCAGGGTCGGATTCAAGACGCGCCAGGATCTCCGCCATGTTGTTGACCAGCAGGATACGGGACTCCTCAGTGGTGAAGTACCACTCCCGATCCCAGTGCATGTGCGGCGTGATGTGAACTCGTGAAACTGTCATGACAATGATCCTTTGCTGACGCACGGCGGCCCTTGCCTGCCGTGCGGAAAATAGTCTGTTGAAAAAGTGGTGGTGAAGATGAGCCTTACTCTGCGGCGACCACCTGATAGGTGCCGCGCTGCATGGCGTGACGGCGCCAGCCGATCAGCACCACAGTGGAGATCAAGGTGCCCACCAGCGCCGCACCGAGCCAGACGGCAGCCGCCATCAGGGCGCCGTGGCCGCCATCGTGGAGCAGGAAGAGGGAGAAGATGCCAGCCCCCGGGGTGGAGAGACCAATCCCCATGACACCCACCATGGCGCCGGTGACGACA
>NZ_CAWNWX010000025.1:25151-28346 GCF_963878195.1 Aeromonas sp. HMWF016 | reverse complement strand
CCCCGCCAGTCCCAGCAGCCAGGTCGATTTGCCGGTCTCGATCTCGAAGGTCTGGAACAGGCGCGGCGCCAGCAGGGTGGAGGCGGTGACGGTAAAGGCCGAGACCATCTTGACCGCGCCGAAGATGGCGTAAGGGCCGTAGACGCCGTTGGCCATGGCGCCGAGGCAGAAGGCGTAGGCCGCCTTGTTGACCGGGCCGCCCAAGTCAAACGAGCACATAAAGCCGAGCAGGGCGCCCAGTACCAGCGCATTGGTGCCGGAGAGGCCGTTGAGCCACTCGGTGAGGCTGTTGTTGAGCCAGGCCACCGGCTGGCCGATGACAAACAGCATCAGGCTGCCTGCCACCAGGGTGCCGATCACCGGATAGAGGTAAAAGGTGAGAAAGCCGTTGAAGTTGGGGCTAAGGCGCACATGCTGCTTGACCCAGCGCATCAGGTAACCGGCGATAAGACCACCGACCACCCCGCCGAGAAAGCCGGAGCCAATCATGTTGGCGGCCAGTCCCGCCGCAAAACCCGGGCCCAGCGCCGGTTTGTCCGCCAGCGAATAGGCGGTATAGGCCGCCAGCACCGGCACCATCAGGGTGCCCAGCATGCCACCGCCCAGCTTGCGGTACATCCAGAGCCAGGAGTTCTCTGTCTCAAACAGATGTTGCAGGCCGAAGATCTGGGCCAGCAGTACAGAGACGGCGAGCACGGTACCGCCCGCCACGATCAGCGGCACGGCAAAGGAGATACCGCTCAGCAGAGCCTGTTTGAGCTCGGTCTTGAGGCTCACCTTCTTGCCGCTTGGGGTATCGCTCTGGCTTGGGTTGGGCGCAGGGGCACTGCGCCCACCCTTGGCCGCTTCCAGCGCGTCATTCAGAATCCGTTCGGCATGGCGGATGGGCTCGGCCACCGGCGTTTCGATCCGGGGGATCCCGGCGAAACGCTCCTGCTCCTTGATGGCCACCTCGGCGGCGAAGATGCAGGCCACCGCAGCATCGAGCGCTTCTTGCGGCAGGCGATCCTCGATGCCGTTGGCGCCCTGCTTTTCGACCAGTACCCGAATGCCCAGCTTGCGCCCCGCCTTTTCCAGATACTCGGCGGCCATATAGGTGTGGGCGATCCCCGCCGGACAGGCGGTGACACAGACCACAGTGGGTTGACTTGTATCTAATTTGTCTTCTTTTGGCGTTTGCTTGCCGCTATCCCCTTCACCATCGAGCAGCGCCATCAGCTGCTCGGCATTCTGGGCCGCCAGCACCGCCTCGCGGGTATCGTCATCCACCAGGGCAGTGGTGAGGGTGGTGAGCAACTGCATATGGGTGGAGCCCGCCTGATCGGTCGGGATCGCCAGCATGAAGATCAGGTTGACCGGCTCGGGGCCGTCAATCCCCTCCCAGCCCAGCGCCTCGCTTAAGGTCGCGACGGCAAAGGCTGCTTCACGCACCGCATCGCACTTGCCGTGGGGCACTGCCAGCCCTTCGCCAAGGGCGGTGGGGCCCTGCGCCTCGCGGGCCATGACCGCAGCCAGAAAGGCGCCCTTGTCGTGCAGCTTGCCGGCCTGATCGAGCCGATCAGCCAGGGCATGAATGGCTGCATCCCGATTGGCAAACCGGGTTTGCAACGTGATGAGATGGGGGCCGGTAAGACTGGTCAGATTCATGATGATCCTCTGTCAGGTTGGCTTGCCAGCAAGCCGTCATGGTGAAAGTGACAGCGATGCTAACAAACCGGCCGACTGATTTTTGTGAGTGGTATCATACAATTCATTATTTGTATTGTTTTTGTATTGCATGGTCAAGGTAATTTGTTAGGTCAAATGGGGCCAGGCCGTTTTGTCTGCCGGGCAACTGGGGTAGAATGGCGCCTCTTCCATTTATCATGGCGCAGAGCCGACAAGGTGGCCTTTCGTGTCGAAAAAACCCATGTATCGCCAGATAGCTGACACCATCCAGCAGTGGATTGCGCAAGGGGAGCTGGCCCCCGGCGATGCCCTGCCCACCGAAGCCGAGTTGCGCGAGCAGTTCGGGGTGAGCCGGGTGACGGTGCGTCAGGCTCTCAAGCAGCTGACCGAACTCAACGTCATCGAGAGCATTCAGGGCAGCGGCAGCTACGTGCGGCAGGAGAAGGTGAACTACGACATTTATCAGCTCACCAGCCTCTACGAGAAGGTGACCGATCCGGCGGCCGAGACCCACAGCGACATTCTCGCCTTCGAGGTGATCAAGGCGAGCAGTGAGTTGGCCGAGCGGCTCAATCTGCTGGAGGGGGCGCTGGTCTACTACGTCAAGCGGGTGCGCTTTATTCGCCAGATCGCGGTGACGCTGGAGGAGACCTGGATGCCGCTCGCCCTCTTCCCCGATCTCAGTTATGCGGTGATGCAGGGCTCCAAGTACCACTACATCGAAGAGGTGAAAAAGCTGGTGATCGACCGCAGCGAGCAGGAGATCATTCCCGTGCTCCCCTCGGCGCAGGTGGTGGAGGCGCTCGGTATCGATCCCGCCAAGCCCATTATCGAGAAGGTCTCCCGTGGCTTCCTACAAGATGGCACTGTGTTCGAGTTCAGTCGCAACTTCTTCAAGAGCGATGACTACAAGTTCACTCTGGTCGCGCGCCGCGCCAAGGGGTGAGCGGGCGACAGCACCCACGATGAAAAAGGCCACCACCGTGTTTGCGGTGGTGGCCTTTTTTTGGTCGGTTAACTGGCCGATTAGCCGGGCTAAATAGCAGACTGGCTGGTGGTCTGACGCAGCCGATCTACTGCGCTGAGTCGTTGATGATTTCCTCGACCAGTACCTGCAAGCTCCCTTGCGCCAGGGTGGTGATGAGCTGGTCGCCGCTGCTGACCTGATCGGCGCGACTAATGACTTCACCGCGCGCAGTGCGAGTGATGGAGTAGCCACGACCGAGAGTAGCGAGCGGGCTCACCCCATCGAGGCGGGCGGTGAGCATGGCGAGGCGGTGGCTGGCCAGATCCTGGCGCTTGGCAATCAGGGCATTAAGCCGCTCCTCGGCCAGCTGGTGGCGGCGCTTGCCAGCGGCCAGCAAGCGCTCCGGGCTCTTGCCCTGCAGGCGCAGCTCAAGGTTGGTGAGCCGCCGCTCTCCCTGATGCAACCGCTGGCGCAATAGCTGCTGCAAACGGGTGGAGAGCTCGTCGAGGCGCTGGGACTGCTGCTCCAGCCGCCGTTTCGGATCCTGATGGTCGAGCCGC
>NZ_CAWNWX010000025.1:20955-25141 GCF_963878195.1 Aeromonas sp. HMWF016 | reverse complement strand
GGGCAGCGGTCTGCTGGCGACTCATCGCCTGCAGCAGTCGCTGCTTGAGGTGGGCGAGGCGCTGGATACGGGCCTGATTGTCCGGCGCCACCAGTTCGGCGGCGGCCGACGGGGTAGGGGCGCGCAAGTCGGCGGCAAAGTCGCTGATGGTGACATCCACCTCGTGGCCCACCGCGCTGATAACCGGGATGGCGGAGTGTGCAATGGCGCGCGCCACCGCCTCTTCGTTAAAGCACCAGAGATCTTCGAGGGAGCCGCCGCCGCGGCCAACGATCAGCACATCTACCTCGGCGCGTTGGTTCGCTTTGGCGATCGCCGCGACGATCTGGCTGATGGCGGCGCTCCCCTGCACCTGAGTCGGGTAGATAAAGACCGGCAGATCCGGCGCGCGCCGTTTAAGCACCGTCAGCATATCGTGCAGGGCGGCACCGGTGGCAGAGGTGATAAGGCCCACCGCCCTCGGTTCACGGGGCAGCGGTCGCTTGCGACTCTCGTCAAACAGCCCCTCGGCGCCGAGACGGCGCTTGAGCTCTTCAAAACGCAGGGCCAGCACGCCATCGCCTGCGGGCTGCATCGACTCGATGATCAGCTGGTAGTCGCCGCGCGGCTCATAGAGGGAGACCCGCGCCTGTACCAGCACCTGCATGCCATCTTGCGGGCGGAAGGCCACCCGCCGGTTGTTGCCCTTGAACATGGCGCAGCGTACCTGCGCCGACATGTCCTTGAGGGAGAAGTACCAGTGGCCAGAGCTTGGCATCGCCAGATTGGAGAGCTCGCCGGTCAGCCACACCAGCCCCAGATCCTGCTCCAGGATCATGCGCACGGCGCTGTTGAGGCGGGTGACGGTAAAGACCTGCTGCTCGCGGCCGTTCGCCGCACTGGGTGGGGTAAATCGGTTCAATGGCGTACCTGTGGTCTGCTCCGGCAGGGCCGGGATAAAACGATGGCCGCTATCTTAACCCGAAACTGGGGGAGTGCGCTAAACAGGAGGTGCCTGCAGATCCCGGCACGCTCGCACAAAGGAATGAGTGGCCGGTCAGGGCCAGCAGCAGAAAAGCAAGATTGGAAACGCAGCCATTTATCCGGACAGGCAGTATGTCTCCCGACAAAAGCCCTCGCTATTGCCCGCATCGGGCCACTTTTTGCCGTTGATATTCAGGGTTCCACGACCTTGACCACCTTTTACCCACCCCCTGTTTGGAGTAGCTCATGAATTCCTCGATCCCGTTAAGTTTGACGACCCGCTTGCTG
Organism: Aeromonas sp. HMWF016; assembly: GCF_963878195.1. Taxonomy (NCBI): domain Bacteria; kingdom Pseudomonadati; phylum Pseudomonadota; class Gammaproteobacteria; order Aeromonadales; family Aeromonadaceae; genus Aeromonas; species Aeromonas sp. HMWF016. The sequence continues at coordinate 23,890 of NZ_CAWNWX010000025.1, read as the reverse complement.
CACTGGTCGGTCGCCTTGCTGATGATTGGCTTGACCCTGCTGGGTTATCTGATGGTGAAATTTGAAATATGGGATCTCTACGCCCTGCATAAATCCCTGGGAGTCATTGCACTGGTCTTGATCCTGCCACGGGCCATTATCCGCCTTGGCAAAGGGTGGCCGACGCCAGTGCGCCAATATCTCGCTTACGAGGCATTGGCTGCCAAGGCGATACATTGGGGATTGCTTGTTTCAACCCTGCTTATTCCGGTTTCAGGTCTCTGCTATTCCGGCGCGGCCGGGCGTGGCGTTGCCCTGTTTGGCTGGTTTATTATCCCGATGAATCCAGATATCAATGATCCTGCCAATGTTATTCCATACAGTGAATCCATTCGGGATATTGCCCATGCCGTCCATGTTTACTTGCCCTATATCATGCTGGCCCTGTTGCTGGTGCATATTGTCGGGGCGTTAAAACATCACCTGCTGGATAAAGACCTTACCTTGCTGCGAATGCTTGGCCGGAAATAACCGGTTCGATGGGGGGTGGGTCGCGGGAAATATCAGATGGTCGGGTGTGCAGCAGCAAAGAGGAGGGCAAGGGTTGTTGTTGCTGGCTTGGTATTGTTGAGATGGGGGGATGGTAAAGACCCGCGACTCACAGCCCGTCGCCGTACTGGATGGGGTATATAGGTTCAATGGCATATCTGTTGTCTGTTCTGGCTGCGCCGGGATAAGGCGATGGCTGCTGTCTTAACCCACGGAGCGCGGCAGGAGCCGCTATCTGGCCCCTGCTTCTGATGACCCTCCTCTGTCCCCTTACTTGCCGTCAGGCTGACTGACAAAGGCAATTTTGTGCAATCCATGCTGGGACGCCTGCGCCATCACCCTGGCTATGATGCCGTACTCGACCCGCTTGTCGATGCGCAGCTGGAGCTCGGGCAGCTCCCCCTCGGCCTTGCCGGCAGTCTCCATCTGGGCGAGCAGGGCGGCCTCATCGACCTCCTTGTCGTTCCAGTAGATCTTGCCCGCGCTATCGATGGCGAGGGTGATGTCTTTCTTCTCCGGTTGATTGAGCTGGCTGCTCGCCTTGGGCAGATCGAGTTTGACCGCGTTGGTGAGCAGGGGCGCGGTGATCATAAAGACGATGAGCAGTACCAGCATCACGTCGATCATCGGGATCATGTTGATTTCGCTGAGAGGCTGCTCATCCTCATCCCCGGGCAGGGAGCCGAATGCCATTACTGACCTCCCGCTTTGAGTGAACGCTGTTCAAAATGGGTGACATTGCTGGGGGCTTGCTCGAAACCGGTCAGTAGCAGGGCAAACAGGTCGTGGGCAAAGGCATCCAGTTCAGCCATTTTCAGGCGGTTGCGTCGCACGAAGAAGTTGTAGATGAGCACGGCGGGCAGGGCGACGGCCAGACCAAAACCGGTCATGATCAGGGCCTCGCCAACCGGGCCGGCTACCTTGTCGAGACTGCTTTGACCGGCAGCACCGATGGCAAGCAGGGCGTGATAGATGCCCCAGACGGTGCCAAACAGCCCGATAAAGGGGGCGGCTGATCCCACCGAGGCGAGAAAGGCGAGCCCCTGCTCCAGCCGTATCTTCTCCTGAGCGAGCCCCTGACGCAAGGCGCGCAGCAGATACTCGTCAGGGGATCCCAGACCCAGTGAGCGGGGACGGGCACCGGCTCGTTCCAGTTGGCCGATGGCTATCAGCGCCGCATTGGTCAACCGGCTATAGGCGTCTTGCGGGATCTCTTTGGCCAGTCGCTGCTCCATCTGTTGCACGTTCTCGTGCTGCCAGAACTGCTCGACAAACTGCTTGCCAAGGCGTCGCTCGCGCCAGGCAAACCAGAGCTTGAGCAGAGCAAAGTAACAGGTGCCGAGCGACATCAGTACTAGCAGCACAAATGGCAACAGGCCAACTCCGCTGTTTTGCGTGAGCAGATGGGCGAGCCCCATCCCGTTGTTGGCAATCTCCGGATCCATGGTTAACCCCTTATCTGAAAAATGATGGTGACTCTTGCCCAGGCCGCGACGGCCACGTTGTTCTGTTTGCCGGGAATAAAGCGCCAGCGGCTGACGGTGCGGCGCGCCTCCCTGTCGAGCCGGTAATACCCGCTGCTCTGGTCAACCTCCACCGAGCTTGCCGTGCCATCGGTGTTGACCCGTACCTTGAGGATGACCCGACCCTCTTCCCCCCGACTGCGTGACTCGTAGGGGTAGGGGGGCTCGGGATTGTGCAGGGAGGGATCTCGCGCAATGGGGGCGCTGCTGCCCGTGGCGGCACGTTGGCTGCCGCTGCCTGTCGGCGCTGTGGAGTGGCTGCTGCCTGTATTCGAACTGTTGTCGGTGACCGGGCTCACAGGCATCGCGGAAGGCGTTTGCGATTGATGGCTGACAGCTGAGCCGGCCGGTTTGGCGGCTGCATGGGCAACCGGTTTGACGATGGGTTTGCTGACTCTCTTTTTGACCACCTTTTTGGGGGACGCAGGCCGAACCTGTTTTACAGCCGGCTTCACGGTTGGCGCTGCCTTTCTGGCCGGTTGTTTGGCCGTTGTACTTTCACCTGCCCAGCGAGCGGAGAGGGTGATCGGCAGGGGCTGGGCAACAGGTGCGGGAGCGCGCTCATAGACAAACCAGAGGATGGCGGAGTGCAGCGCGATGGCCATGGCCAGGCAGATAAGCTTGGCAGGCCCGATAGCACTATCCATTGGCAGCGAGATTTGCTCCGATCCTAGATAGCTGGACGCCATGACCTGATTCCCTTCCTGAACGTCATATTGATACTCAAATGGCAATTTATGAGACGCCTGACCCGGCGTAAAGGCCGCTAGCTTGCCTCACTCGATAGCTATCAAACAATAATTATTATCAATCGCATTTTAATCGGTTTGGCTTGGTGAGAGGCAGACCGATTGAGGCTCAATGCGGCGCTTCGTCGGTGTTAA
>NZ_CAWNWX010000025.1:0-20945 GCF_963878195.1 Aeromonas sp. HMWF016 | reverse complement strand
GGGCTTTTGATTCTGACCGTGACGATGCTGCTGGTAGTGCGGGTCAAAGCTCCAGCAATACCCCCAGCTCCACCACCCTGTTGGCCGGAATATGGAAGAAATCGGTCGCCTTGAGGGAGTTGCGATTCATCCAGACAAACAGCCCCTCACGCCAGCGGGCCATACCCGGAATATCTGTGCTGACCAGATTCTCGTGGGAGAGGAAGAAGGAGGTTTGACTCATGGCGACTTTGAGATCGTGCTGGGCACAGGCTTGAAAGATCTCCTCCATGTCGGGGGTCTCTTTGTAGCCAAAATGGGCGACCACTTGCCAGAAACCCTCCCCGAGCTGCTTGGGTTGAACCCGTTCGCTAAAGGCGAGCCAGGGTTCATCCTTGATGCGAACGGTGAGGAAAATGATCCGTTCATGCAGGATCTTGTTGTGTTTGAGGTTATGCAGCATGGCGTGGGGCACTACCTGTTCGGAGCGCGACAAGAACACGGCGGTGCCCGGCACCCGCAGCGGCGGGTGCTCAAGCATGTTGTCGACAAAGCGGGTCAGGGCAAACGACTTGTTCTCCAGCTTGTCGAGCACCAGCTCGCGTCCCCGCTTCCAGGTGGTCATCACCAGAATGGCGAGCAGGGCAAACAGAATGGGGAGCCAGCCGCCCGCCAGCAACTTGGTGCTGTTGGCGGCAAAGAAGGTGGCGTCGACCAGCAGCAGCGGGGCGCACACCAGCGCAATCAGCCAGCGTGGCCACTTCCAGCGCGTGGCGGCCACCACCATCAGCAGCAAGGTGGTGAGCACCATGGTACCGGTGACGGCGATACCGTAGGCGGCGGCCAGATTGCTGGAGGTCTGGAACCAGAGGATCACGATGACAATCCCCGCCAGCAGCAACCAGTTCACCAGCGGTAGGTAGATCTGGCCAATCTCCCGTTCGGAGGTATGGCGGATCTCCTGACGGGGCAGATAGCCGAGCAGGATGGCCTGACGCACTACCGAGTAGGTGCCGGAGATAACCGCTTGCGAGGCGATCACGGTCGCCATGGTGGCCAGCACCAGCAGGGGCAGGGTGAGCCAGGAGGGAGCGAGCAGGTAGAAGGGGTTCTCGACGGCGGCGGGATTGCGCAGCAGCAGCGCACCCTGACCGAAGTAGTTGAGCAGCAGGGCCGGCATCACCAGCGAGCCCCACGCCAGCCGGATGGCACCGCGGCCAAAGTGGCCCATGTCGGCATAGAGCGCTTCCGTGCCCGTCACGCAGAGCACCACAGCGCCCAGGGTAATGAAGGCAACACCTGGTCGCTCGACAATAAAATCAAAGGCGTAGAGCGGATTGATGGCCTGCAGAATGACCGGGTTCTGGATGACTTCGAGCGCCCCCAGCAGGGCCAGCACGCCAAACCAGAGCAGCATGATGGGGCCAAACAGCTTGCCTATGCCCGCCGTACCGTAATGCTGGGCACCAAAGAGGATCACCAGCACGATCAGCGTCACGGGGAGCACGAAGGGGGCGAGATCCGGGGCGATCACCCCAAGCCCCTCCACGGCAGAGAGCACCGAAATGGCGGGAGTGATCACTGCATCCCCGGCAAAAAGTCCCACCCCGACAAGGCCAAGCAGCATGGCGATGGCTCGGGCGCGGGGTGAGAGGCGGCGCGATGCCAACGAGGCGAGGGTCAGCACGCCCCCTTCACCCTTGTCGTCGGCACTTAGCACCAGCAGCACATATTTGAACGAGACCACCACCATGATGGTCCAGAAGAAGAGGGAGATGAGGGAGAGAACCTCCTGCGGGCCCGGCTGCAAGCCGATGTGACCGGCAAAGCACTCCTTGAGGGCATAGAGCGGGCTGGTGCCCAGATCGCCGTAGACGACCCCGAGCGCTGCCAGCGTGATCGCCGCCCGCCCTTGGTGAAGCTGTCGACTCATTATGAAATTCCATTTCAATTCAGCGTGTTAGTCATGATACGCAAGAGTCGGATGCAAAGGAACAGGATTGTCTTACCGGCATTCTCCCTCAGGGGATGGGGTTATTTTGCAGAGAGACAGATTGTAAAATGATTGATGCTAGCAGCACATTTCAAGTGATATCCATGCCATTGTCACTTTCAGAATTCGGAGAAAACTGGCGCAATCGTTTCATATGGATTCGGTTGGTCGCTAGTGCTGAAGCCATATATGGTTTGTCTGGTATAAATACATTAGTATCCACGGTCACAGCCTGTTGTCATCGACAAGTTTTTAGGAAAGACGGTGCCATCAAGGCCGGCTCTCATACCGCAGGAATATTCCCTGCATTTCATTTCCGGGTCGAGTATCAAGATACTGCCAGCCCGATTAACTATGCGTAACGAACATGCTTTATCTAGCTCATCTGTATCCGATGAGGGTATATATTGGTATTCATTTCCAACAAGTTTGGCTATGCCGTTAATATCACAAATATGCCCATTTGTATTAAATGTCAATATGGAGAAAGATATGGTCTTATTGTCTTTCTCTTCAATTGATATGCAATTTTTAGCATCAATCAAGTAATATCCTTCCTTTGTCGAGTTGCTTATTATTGGTACTGAATGCGAGAGATAATGCGTACCAATCATTGTTGTATCGGCAGGGATGCTCTTTTCCCAATTTTTCAGTGTTTCCAGTCTGACTCGATAGTTTTTGATTAGACAGTCAGCAGATGAGCACTCTTTCTTAATCTGTTTCAGCCAAGCTCGTTGTGATTTTTTTATAATATCATTATCTTCGCTCTTTTTGAGTGACAGCAGATATATTTTGGCAAGTTCTTCATCTAGTTGACTCAACTCAGGCGTCATACATATCAACTTTTCATTTGATGTTTTTGCTTTCTTACAATCAAAACTGGCCGCATGAGATAAATAGGGTGAGATAATGAATGATGCTGCGATAAACAGATTTATGATTGATTTGTTACGTGACATTTCAACTCCGTACTGGGGTTTTAAAAACAAATTACAATGTTGATTTGTTGCTAGATTATGGCGCTGAGGTAACCCCTTATGAAAACAAGCTTCAGCTATTTGTGCGGTTGGTTCGTAACCACGACATATGGGAGTAATCATACGGAGCTCATGATGTTTTGCACCACTAATTTTTCACCTGTGCAACAAATGGCCTGTATGTTGTCTCATAGGTATGACAATGGCGAAAATGGTTGCTGTTTTAGAGGGACTGCTGCAATGGCAAAACCGTGCCCGAATAGGAAATATGTGCCGTGCGAGGCGCGATTCGAACAAGAAAAAATGCTCAAAAAACAAGCTTTTTAACGTTCGTGTTGGTGGGATAGGCAGGGGAAGGGGCTCCATTCTGACCGCTTGGGGAGGAGCGTTTGGCAAACGGGCAGGTTGCATAAAACACCACTTTGCCAACTCTTTTGCCCCGAAATGGCGGTTTTCGTACTGATAATCTTGGTTTTTTGGCGTTTTGGCCTCCTAAATGAGGGCTACGCCATAAAAAATTCAAAAAACTTCTTTACCAGTGACCAATCCGTGAGTAAACTTCGTCGGCAATATTTTACACCCCCACTTCCTCAACGGTGAGATATTGCCATGCTCAGGATTGCCAAAGAAGCGTTAACCTTCGACGATGTACTGTTGGTTCCCGCCCACTCCGAAGTTCTTCCCAATACTGCCGATCTGCGTACCAAGCTGACCTCCGCCATCAGCTTGAACATCCCGATGATTTCCGCCGCCATGGACACAGTGACCGAAGCCCGTCTGGCTATCGCACTGGCCCAGGAAGGCGGTATCGGCTTTATCCACAAGAACATGTCCATCGAGCAGCAGGCTGCCGAAGTGCGCAAGGTCAAGAAGTACGAGAGCGGCGTGGTCACTGACCCCGTCACCGTGCGCCCTGACATGACCATCGCCCAAATCAAGGAGCTGAGCCACAAGAACGGCTTCGCCGGTTACCCCGTGGTGACTGACGGCAATCAGCTGGTCGGTATCATCACCGGCCGTGACGTGCGCTTCGTGATTGACCTCTCCCAGACCGTTGAACAGATCATGACCCAGAAAGATCGTCTGGTCACCGTGCGTGAAGGGGCCCCTCGTGAAGAGGTGGTTGCCCTGATGCAAAAGCACCGTATCGAAAAAGTGCTGGTGGTGAACGCCGACTTCAAACTCAAGGGCATGATCACCGTTAAAGATTTCCAGAAAGCCGAGCGCAAGCCCCACGCCTGTAAAGATGACAAGGGTCGTTTGCGGGTTGGTGCTGCGGTTGGTGCCGGTGCCGGCAACGAAGAGCGCGTCGCCGCGCTGGTGGAAGCCGGTGTTGACGTGTTGCTGATCGACTCCTCCCACGGCCACTCCCAGGGCGTGCTGGATCGCATCAAGGCCACTCGCGACGCCTATCCGGATCTTCAGATCATCGGTGGCAACGTGGCAACTGCCGCAGGTGCCAAGGCGCTGGTCGCCGCCGGTGTCAACGCTGTCAAGGTCGGTATCGGCCCGGGCTCCATCTGCACTACCCGTATCGTCACCGGTGTCGGTGTCCCCCAGATCACCGCTATCTCCGACGCCGTTGACGCGCTGGAAGGTACCGGTGTACCGGTTATCGCCGACGGCGGCATCCGCTTCTCCGGCGACATCGCCAAGGCCATCGCCGCTGGCGCCAGCTGCGTCATGGTGGGTTCCATGTTCGCCGGTACTGAAGAAGCGCCGGGCGAGATCGAGCTCTATCAGGGTCGCTCCTTCAAATCCTACCGTGGCATGGGCTCTCTGGGCGCCATGTCCAAGGGCTCCAGCGATCGCTACTTCCAGACCGACAACGCCGCTGACAAGCTGGTGCCGGAAGGCATCGAAGGTCGCGTGCCGTACAAGGGCCGCCTCAAAGAGATCATCCACCAGCAGATGGGCGGCCTGCGCTCCTCCATGGGATTGACCGGCAGCGCCACCATCGACGACATGCGCACCAAGGCAGAGTTCGTGCGCATCTCCGGCGCCGGGATGAAAGAGTCCCACGTCCACGATGTGACCATTACCAAAGAAGCCCCCAACTATCGGATGGGCTGATACAAGACGGGGCTGCGGCCCCGTTTTGACACCGTTTTTATCCCCATGCTTTTTGTTACAACATCAGCCTGATGCAGGAATAAAATGACTAAAGACATTCACCAGCACCGTATCCTTATCCTCGACTTCGGTTCCCAGTACACCCAGCTGATTGCCCGCCGTGTGCGCGAGATCGGTGTTTACTGCGAACTGTGGGCCTGGGATGTGACCGAAGAGCAGATCCGCGAATTCAACCCCAACGGCATCATCCTCTCCGGCGGTCCGGAGTCCGTGACCGAAGCGGGTAGCCCGCGCGCCCCCGAGTACGTGTTCAACGCCGGTGTGCCGGTGTTCGGCATCTGCTACGGCATGCAGACCATGGCCGAGCAGCTGGGTGGCAAGGTGCAATCCTCCACCGAGCGTGAATTCGGTTACGCCAAGGTCGAAGTGCTGGGCGAATCCGGCAAGACCAGCGCCCTGCTGCGCAACATCGAAGATGCCATCGCCGACAACGGCAATGCCCTGCTGGATGTCTGGATGAGCCACGGTGACAAGGTCACTGCTATCCCGGCTGACTTCACCACCATCGCCAGCACCCCGACCTGCCCCCACGCGGCCATGGCCAATGAAGCCAAGCGCTTCTACGGCGTGCAGTTCCACCCGGAAGTGACCCACACCCGTCAGGGTGCCCGCATGCTGGAGCACTTCGTTAAAGACATCTGTGGCTGCGAGTGCCTCTGGACGCCAGCCACCATCATCGACGACGCCGTTGCCCGCATCCGCGAGCAGGTGGGTGACGACGAAGTGATCCTCGGTCTCTCCGGCGGTGTCGACTCCTCCGTAGTCGCCATGCTGGTGCATCGCGCCATCGGCGATCGCCTCACCTGCGTCTTCGTGGACAACGGTCTGCTGCGTCTGAACGAAGGCGAGCAGGTGATGGAGATGTTTGGTGACCACTTCGGTCTCAACATCATCAAGGTTGAAGCTGAAGAGCGATTCCTCTCTGCTCTGGCGGGTGAAGATGAGCCGGAAGCCAAGCGCAAGATCATCGGCCGTGTCTTCGTTGAAGTGTTCGACGACGAAGCCAAGAAGCTGAAAAATGCTCGCTGGTTGGCCCAAGGCACCATCTATCCGGATGTGATCGAATCTGCTGCCAGCAAGACCGGCAAAGCCCACGTTATCAAGTCTCACCATAACGTCGGCGGCCTGCCGGAAGAGATGAAAATGGGTCTGGTCGAGCCGCTGCGCGAGCTGTTCAAAGACGAAGTGCGCCGCGTCGGCCTCGAGCTGGGTCTGCCTTACGACATGCTCTACCGTCACCCGTTCCCGGGCCCGGGTCTGGGCGTGCGCGTCCTTGGCGAAGTGAAGAAAGAGTACTGCGATATTCTGCGCCGCGCCGATGCAGTCTTTATCGAAGAGCTGCGCAAAGCTGACCTCTACAACCAGGTCAGCCAGGCGTTCGCCGTGTTCCTGCCGGTGCGCTCCGTTGGCGTCATGGGCGATGGCCGCAAATATGACTGGGTGATTGCCCTGCGCGCCGTTGAAACCATCGACTTTATGACCGCCCACTGGGCTCACTTGCCGTACGACTTCCTCGGTCACGTATCGAACCGCATCATCAACGAGATCAACGGTATCTCCCGCGTGGTGTACGACGTCTCCGGCAAGCCGCCCGCAACCATCGAATGGGAATAAGCGGCGCGCGCCCTTCTGCCCATCGAGCATAAAAATGCAAAAAAGACGCCCTTGCGGCGTCTTTTCTTTTTCCAATCGTTTGCGCCGCAATTTTCTGCCCGCTAGCAGCTTTGCTCGGGCTCGCCCCTGTCACATCTAACAGGAGGCGATTTCTGGCATCGGCACTAGGCTCTTTCATGCCCATTGCGACCGGCCCCTGATGATTGAGCGCCAGCAAACCTTATCAGGCAAGGCGGGCGGCAACAGGGGCGCGATGCGGCAAAGGGGAGCCAGCATGCCAACCGGCAGCGACTCCCGGTGGAGACCGGAAACCACTTGAATCAACGGGGCGCAGCCCGATCGGCCAAACGAGTCGGGATCATAGAGCACGGAGAGTTTGATATGTCAGAACAAGCAGTGTTGGTAGGTGGATGGACCGCATATCACAAGCTGACCACCGAAGATCAGGCAGTGTTCAACCAGGCGATGAAAGGATTTGTCGGGGTACAGTACACCCCCTTTGAAGTCTCCACCCAGGTGGTGGCTGGCACCAACTACCGCTTCAAGTGCAAGAGCACTGTGCCGCTCGCCCAGCCGATCCATGGCGAAGCCGTGGTGCAGATCTTCCAGTCTCTGGATGGCTCGGCCCATATCACCTCCATCACCCCGATCTGATTGGGTTGCGGGGCAAGGCGAGGAGGGGGAATAGCATCCAACCTGTTTGCTCCTAATCCTGAAAATAAGAAAGACGCCTTAGGGCGTCTTTTCTTTATCTATGCTCCGGCGCTGCTGATATGTGGCCAGTATTTGTACTTATTGATTGATTTGTTGATCTTGCTCAGGAAACTATCATCATCCTCTTTTGCTTATCTGCCTTGCTCACTAGGATATCCGTCTGGATATGGCCTATTTGCAGTCACCAATAAATCAGACCAGAGACATCGCGTTGATCAAAAGCAGCAAACCAGATGCTGTCTGGCGGTAGCTTGGAGCGATGCAAGCGCATCATGGTACTGACTTGTAGTTTGGTGGAGCTTTGCCATGGTTGACTCATAAACTGTTTTTTATACAGTGGTAATGTAATGATTTAAAATGATTTTTTTGAGGTGGTTATGAAGATAAAGCGGAGTTATACGGAAGGCTTTGCTATTGGATTAGTACCGCCTTCCATCTCATCACTGCTAATACTCTAAGGTGAGTTTGTGAAGTCAGTAGATAAATGTCCTATATGTTCAAATTTTCGTGATTTACCTAGTCACTTATATGAGTTGGCTGAGTTTTGTAGATTCTTAGATAATAGAAATGAATATGAAAGGCATGATGTTAAACGCATGGTGGAAACTAAGGTCATTAGTGACTGGTTGAAGCTAGCGGCAGAATTGGAAGTCGTGAAAATTAATTCATGGAAGTTTGGTGATGATAACGCAGCTATGTATTGTCGCCCAATTGCAGATGAATATGACTCTAACTCAAAGCACTATACAGCATATTCTACAGCACTTACTCGCTTCATTTTTGTGTCAAATGCACTAGAAGAATTATATAGATTTGTTGATGGTTATTATTTATTGATTCCATCTATAGCTAAGCTGGATGAACGCAAAAAGTTAAGAGATGCTAGTTTACGAGCTACGGTGCTTGTTGATGAGCTTAAAAGCTCAGAGTTGCCATTGAACTTCGAACACTCAATATCAAATCTAACGGCTACATTTGATTACTATCAGTCCATATTCAAACCATCTTTATCGGGTATGAAAGGAGCAAAGGTTACTGACCATAGTTATGGTTTACACCTAGTTAGGAATTTACGAAATTATGTAGCACATGGCATTTTCCCAATTTTGGATAACCCTGAGTACTGGAGTGGAACTGAAATCAGTAGAAATAAACTCATTTCATTATTATTTCATGCTTGTAGGGCCTCAAGTCTGTACATTCAAGCCTTGTTGTTTAAATATAATGCTGGTTTCTTGCTAGACGATTATGCTCAAGTTGCATCAATGAGCTGGGAAGATGGTTATGAGGAATATTTCGTTAAAAATTGCACTATTGATTTGGCTTTAAATCTTCATACAAAGGTTCAGTTTACCTTTGAAAACCCATTCGGCTACAAGTGCTAACAAACGCTTCAAGAGGGACAGCCAACAAGTGGCATTTTATCATGCGGTGGCTTGTGTGATTACATTGTTATGCGGTAAGTACCGTAGGGTGCAATGAAATTGCACCTCTACTTTTGTTCCTCATACCTTGCACAAAAGCCGCTCGGCAAACGGTGCAATGCGCAGCGCTTATTGCACCCTACGTCTCTTCGTCAATTCGCTGGGGTGGTGTTGCTGAGCGCTGAGCCTTGCCAAAGCAACAAAAGGGGCGATCTGCGCCCCGAATTCTTTATAATGCCCCCCTTTAAAATCGCCGGACCCGGGTTCGGCGCGCGCTGATGGTCGCTGTGCCATCAGGAAGATCATCAGGATTGAGAAACGGTTATGCATACTCTGGAACAGCTGCGCGCGGGTGAACTGTGCGGTGCCCGCCATCTGAAGCTCTCTGAAAATCTGACGGAGTTCCCCAGCGAGATTTTGAGCCTGAAAGAGACGCTGGAGGTGCTGGATCTCACCGGCAACCAGCTGAGCGCACTCCCTGACGAGCTGGCCGGGTTTGGCAAACTGCGCATCATCTTCTGCTCCGAGAACCGCTTTACCGAGCTGCCCGAGGTGCTGGGGCGCTGTCCGGCGCTGACCATGGTGGGCTTTAAGACCAACCAGATTGCCACCGTCTCGGCCAAGGCGCTGCCCGCCGGTTTGCGCTGGCTGATCCTGACCGATAACGCAATTGAGCGGCTGCCCGATGAGCTGGGCCAGTGCGACGCCCTGCAAAAGCTGATGCTGGCGGGTAACCGCCTGCGCGAGTTGCCGGCCAGCCTTGCCAATTGCCGCAAGCTGGAGCTGCTGCGTATCGCCGCCAACCGCATCGAACGCTTCCCCGAGTGGCTGCTCGCGCTGCCGCGCCTTGCCTGGCTTGCCTACTCCGGCAACCCCTTTAGCGAGGGGGCGGAGGCGCGCGCCATCAGCGATGAGCAGGTTGCCAGCTTGCCGTGGCAGCGCCTGGCGATCGGCGAGCTGCTGGGGCAGGGGGCCTCTGGCGTTATCCATCGCGCGGCTATGCGCAGTGAGCCGCTGATGGCCGAGCGGATAGCCGATGAGTCGAGCGAGGGCATTGGCACGAGTGAGGTGGCGGTCAAGATCTTCAAGGGGGCGGTGACCAGTGATGGCTTGCCCCAGTGCGAGATGGCGGCGTCGCTGGCGGCAGGTGCTCACCCCAACCTGATCCCCGTGCTGGGGCGGGTGGCCGATCACCCCTCAGGCATGCCGGCGCTGGTGATGGCGCTGATCGACCCGGCCTTTGCCAATCTGGCGGGGCCGCCGAGTCTGGCCTCCTGCACCCGCGATGTTTATGACGAAGGGCTGCGCTTTACCCTGGCCGAGGCGCTGACGTTGGCCCAAGGGATTGCCTCGGTGGCGGGCCATCTGCACCAGGCCGGCATCATGCACGGGGATCTCTACGGCCACAATATTCTGTTTACCCGCGGGCCCTCTGCCCACGCCCTGCTCGGTGATTTTGGCGCCGCTTCCCTCTATGACCTGCATGATCGCGAGCTGGCGCAGGGGCTGGAGCGACTGGAGGTGCGCGCCTTTGGTTGCCTGCTGGAGGAGCTGCTGGCACGCTGCGATGGCGATGGCGATGGCGATGGCGATGGCGATGGCGATGTTGATGACGCGCAGCTTGCCGTTTTGCACCAGCTCACGGCGGCCTGCCTCTCTGAACTTCATGGCGAGCGGCCCGCTTTTGCCAAGATCGGCCGTCAGCTCGCGGCGGCGCGCAGCACGCTGTTGTGATCTTGCGGGCCTCTTTGGCCCTCTTCGGCCCGTTAAATTCTCCTCTTTTGCTCATCAATCATCACCAACCCATGCCGTTTTGGCATGGGTTTAAGCCCCTGTTTGCCTGCGGGAGAGGTCAGAGTACCCCGCTGGCCATCTCGGGGGATGCGGTGAGGAGCCGCCCGATAAAAAGGGTGGGCAGAGGGTTGCGTGGTGCCGGTTAAGTTGTGATATTGAGGCATCTTTTAGTAAGCACTCTTTAGTAAGCAATGGGGAATCATGATGGAAGCTGCGTTTTGGCATCAGCGTTGGGAAGAGAACCGAATTGGCTTTCATCAGGCAGATTTCAACCGCTGGCTGCAATCCTGGTGGTCGGCGCAGAAGCCGGACGAGCCGGTGCTGGTGCCCCTGTGCGGCAAGTCCCGCGACATGCTCTGGCTCAGTGGTCAGGGCCATCCGGTCGATGGCTTCGAGCTCTCCTCCGTCGCCATCGCCAGCTTTTTCAGTGAAAACAATCTGAAGGCGGCGGTGAGCGAGGTGGGCCCCTATCAGCGCCATCAGGTCGAGAGCTTGCGCATCTTCGAGGGGGATTTCTTCGCCGCGCCCGAGCTCGGTCGCCGCTATCGGCTGGTCTATGACCGGGCGGCACTGATCGCCCTGCCAACCGCGATGCGCCGCCAGTATGCGGCGCTGATGAGCCGGTTGGTGGAGGAGGGGGGCCAGATCTTGCTGGTGACCCTTGAATATCAGCCGGAGCAGCAGAGCCAGCCGCCCTTCTCGGTGGGCGAGATGGAGGTGCGGGCGCTGTTTGAACGGGATTTTCGGGTCGAGGTGCTGGGGCGGGCCGCCGAGGTGGATCACCCGCGGGTGCTCTCCGGTCAGCTCTCCTATTTCGATGAAGTGGCCTATCGCCTGATCCGCCGCGCCTGACGGGCGGCCGGTGGGCTGCAAAGAGTGATCCGGCAGGGCAAATGAGTCGTCAGGTGGACTCTTCGCTACCTCCTTTGACGTAGATCAACGTGGTTTTCGGGGGGAGTGCCTAAGATGTGGCTGTTTCTCAATCACTGTTGGCATTGTACGGCGAGTTCAAGGGGTTTCCTGCTTGCCTGTCATCAACTCAGTGTCTGATTTTCACGCTCATGTTCACTTTTGGCGGCTTTGTCGCAATTGTTATGGTTTTTCCAGCCGACCCTCGTGGGTCGGCTTTTTATTGGCTGCGATTTGCCGTGGGAAGGAAAAACGGGGAGATGCGAGGCCTGATCAGGCCTCGAAGGTGGCGGCATTGAGCCGGAATGCGCGTGGATCATCGATAAACTGGCCGGTGATCCGCTCCTCGTGCTCGTGGCCCTGCCCGTAGCTGCAGAGGATCAGCCGATCGGAGGTGCGTGAACGCAGCTGGGTGATAAAGCGCACCAGATCGGCGCGCGTCAGCTTGCCCACCTCCTCGCAGACCCGTTCCCGTTGATCGAACCCCAAGTCCTTGTTGCCGATGCTGACCCACAGCCGCTGGCCGCGGCTGCGCAAATTGGCGTCGCGCTCGCTGAGCTGGGCCTGCAGCCCGGCCTTGCTCTCCTGCCACTGCTGCTCGGTAAATTCGAGCATGGCGAGGGGGAAAAGGTCGATAAACTCCTCCACCGCATCGAGCAGATGCTGGGGCCCCGCCACCGGCGACTGGATATAAAAGATGAGACCCGGGTGGCGATTGAGGGGCAGGTTGCCAGCCCCCACCACATAACCGAGCTGCTGGCGGGTACGCAGCTCGTGGAAGAAGGTGGAGGACATGATGTGGTTGGCCAGGGTAAAGCAGGCGAGATCCCGCGCCCGGGTGGTGCGGGACTGGTAGTAGACCAGTAGCGCCGAATCTTCGTGCTCGCAGCCCTGCTCGCGAATAAGGGTGCCCCTGTCCTGAATCGAGATGAGCGGGCGGCGGGTCTCGGCGCTCGGCCGGCTGGTGTTGCCGTTGATGTCGCTCAGGTGGCGCTCCATCAGCGCCGCCAGCTCCAGCGCCTCGGCCGCAGTCCAGTCGCCGTGTACCAGCGTCTCGATATGCACCTCGGCAAAGAGGCTCGCCACGAAGTCAGGCATCTCGGAGAGCTCGACGGTGCGCAGGTGACGCAGCAGCTGCTCGAACGGCGGGTTGTTGGGTTGCAGCAAACTGGTGAGCTGATTGAACAGCTGGGAGATGGGGCGCGCCTTGGACTGGTTGTCCCAGTTGCGGATGAGCGCCTCCTTGATCTCGCTAAAGCGGCCCGGGTCGGGATAACCCAGGGTGCGATTGCCGAGGATCATGTCGAGCAGCAGCGGCTGCTTGTCGGCAAAGCCGCTCAGGTTGATGGTAAAGCCCCCCTGATGGGCATAGATCTGGTAGCCAAGCCCCGCCAGCTCCGCCGGATAGGTGAGGGCATTGAGGTGGTCGGCCAAAAGCTCCACCGCGAGGCGCGCCATGGCGATGTGGCGCGGGCTTTTGACCGCGTGTTCGCTGTCGATGGAGATATAGAGATTGCCCTTGGGCACGCTAAAGAGGTGCTCGTGGAGGTGCCAGAGGCGAAAGCCGGGGCGATCGATAAGGCAGGAAGGCATCTCGGCGGCGATCTCCGGCGTGCGCGGATCGAGCCGGCTGCTGATAAAGGGGTTGGGCTTGGGCAGCGCCAGCGCCTTGTCCGGTTCGCTCTGCTGCCAGCGGATCTTCTCCGCCTCGGTGATGGTCGCCACGCTGTAGGGGGTCTGATACCAGCGGGCCAGCCGGTCGGTGGTCACCTCCGGCGCCGTGATGGTCATGCGCAGGTTGTGCGGGGTGAGTTTAGCGAGGAAGCGACGGATCAGCGCCTCGTCATACTCCCGCATCATGTAGTCGCCGTACAGCAGATCCTCTGGCTGGTAGCTAAAGAGGTTGAGCACCAGCCCCGAGACCGTATCGAGCGGGCGGCCGCGCTCCTGAAAACGGAACGCCGATTCAAGCACGGTGCGCTTCTCGTCGTAGCGCCAGGCCTCCAGCCCTGCCCGGTCGATAAGTTTGAGGTAGCCAAACAGGAAGGCAACGATCTCGTCCACATGTTCGAGACCGAGCGGGGTGAGGCCGAAGTTGACGCCAAAATCCTTGAAGTTGGCGCCACTGATGCCGCCGCCTGCCGAGAGCTGGTTGACCCAGCCTTTCGCTTTAAGTAGTGAGAGCAGGCTGCCATCCCCTTCGTAGCCGATAAGGTGGCTCAGGAAGGTGAGGGGCTTTTTGTCATAAAAGGCGTCCACATTGGGTAGCGGGAAGGTGAGCGCCAGTTTGCGGGTCTCTTTCACCGGCTTGATCTGGATGCGGATGCCGAGGTCGTCGAGCCGGTAGAGTGGCATATCGAGAGTCGGCGTTCCCAAATTGCGATTCAAAATGGGAGCGAAATAGCGACAGCACCACTGCAGCTGGGTGTCGATATCGGCGGGCGACATCATCACCAGCGCCATGCGATCCGCGCTGTAGTGGCTCTCGTAGAAGTTGATGAGGTCGGAGCGCAGATCCCGTCCCGGCAGATCGGCCAGGGTATCGAGGTTGCCGACCGAAAACTTGGCAAAGGGGTGAGCGGGATTGACCGTCTCCTTGTGGACCTGATAGCTGCGGCGCACATCATCCTGCAACTTGAGGCGGTATTCGGAGTCGACCGCGTTGCGCTCCTTGTCGACCCACTCCGGATCGAACGTGGGGCAGATGAAGAACTGGGCAAACCGGTCGAGACCCGCCTCGAAGAAGCCGTTGTCGATCTCGAAAAAGAAGTTGGTGAATTCGGTGCCGGTCCAGGCGTTGTTGCTGCCGCCATGACGGCTCATAAATTGCTGGTATTCACCTGGCTTGGGGTAGGTAGCGGTACCGAGAAAGAGCATGTGTTCGAGAAAGTGAGCCATCCCCTGCCGGTCGGCCGGATCGTCAAAATGGCCGGTATTGACCGCCAGAGAAGCGGCGGATTTGTCGGTATCGGGATCGCAAATCAACAAGACCCTGAGCCGGTTTGCCAGCGCCAGATAGTGGTATTGCCGATGGTCATTGGGACTGGCATATGGGCTCATTGGTGGGCGACTCACGTTGGATTTATTTGAATTTAAACATGATTATCGACCCCGCTATCCGGTGAGGCAAACCCTTTTCTGAGAGGTAGCGCAATTGTTTCAACATCCGTGGCGGGGTAAGATCCCCCGGCTATCAAAACAGGCCCGTTGGGCGAGGTTGTAATGAAGATCTATATCATGCGTCATGGCCAAGCTGGCATGAATGCGAAAACTGATGAACAGCGTCCATTGACCGAGCAGGGCATTGAAGAGTCCCTTCTGATGGCCCGCTGGTTGGCGCCTCAGCTGACCGGTCGTATCGATCGGGTGATCCACAGCAACTATCTGCGCGCCCGCCAAACCTGGCAGACCATATGCAAGGAATTACCCGACGCCGTTGTGGTGGAGGAGAGCGGTGATATTACCCCTTATGGTGATCCCGCCTTTGTCTCCAGCTACCTGACCGCACTGGCAGAACAGCATCAGCAGATCATGCTGGTCAGCCATCTGCCGCTGGTGGGATATCTGGTGCAGAGCCTCTGTCCGGCAGCCGGAGCGCCCATGTTTGCCACCTCGGGCATTGCCTGCATCGAGTGGCACAATGGCAAAGGTTCCTTGCTCTGGCTCGAAGGGCCGCATACAATAGGCTAAAAGTTAATAAAAAGTTATATATTGAATTTTTTGGGAAGAGATGGGCGAGTTTTCCGGATTTTTATGATTATTTTACGGAATTAATTCGCAGAAGCTGCTGTCATACGGATACAACTGCAAGAGGTTGCAAACGATGAGAGTGTTCAAGAAGTACCTGCCACTGATGGTGGCAAAACACGTCAAAACCTTCTTCAAAGGTCGGATCTATATCCATGGTCGGGGGCGGTTTGATTTTCAGTCCGGTTTGTTGCTCATGCCGAGCCAGGCGGACATTCCCCACCGTCAGACAGTCACCGAGGTCAATGAGCTGATCTCCAGACTGCACATGGATGCGGCGTGATAATCTTCTGAGCGTGTTTCTGCACGGATATGCCCGCGTTATGCGGGCATATTTGTTTTTGTCGATCCGGTTTTCTCTCTCGTGTCCGCCTCGATGGCAGCTTTGTTTCTCGCCCGTTGCCCCCTATACTGCCTCGCTCAATTCTCGTTCGGGATGCCGGAGCCGTTGATGCCCCTTGCCTTTCTGTTCCCTCTCTCCTGTATTGCCATCTGGGCTGGCAATGGCGTCGTCAGCAAACTGGCGGTGGGAGTTCTCTCGCCCGCCGCGTTCGCCTGGTCCCGCTGGGTGGTGGCTGCGCTGGTATTGACCCCTTTTCTGGCTCGCCGGGTATGGCGCGAGCGGGCCCGTCTGCGTGCCGGTATCTGGCAGATCACCGCGCTGGCGCTGCTTGGCATGGTGCTCAACCAGACCTTTGGCTATTACGCGGCGCAAACCATGGGCGCCACCGAGATGGGGCTGATGATGGGGTTGACGCCGTTGCTCACCGTGTTATTCAGCATCTGGTTGCTGCGTGAACGTCCTACCTGGGGCGCCATCCTGGGGGCACTGCTCTCCATTATGGGACTGGCCATTTTGCTGGGGCAGGGGGATCCGACCCGGCTCTTTACCCATGGCATCCAGATTGGCTCGGTCTACATGCTGCTCTCGGCCGGCACCTATGCGCTCTACAGCGTACTGCTCAAGAAGTGGGATCTGGGGCTCGACAACTGGTCGCTGCTCTACAGTCAGGTGCTCTGCAGCGTGGTGCTGCTGACCCCCTTCTATCTGCTGGTGGATGGTCAACTGCCCGAGGCGCGCGCGCTCTGGCTCATCTTCTATGCGGGGATCCCCGCATCGGCGCTCTGCCCCTGGCTCTGGATGCAGGGGATCACCCTGATCGGTGCCAACCGCACCGCCATCTTCATGAACCTGTTGCCGGTGATGACGGCAGGGCTCGCCATCTCACTGCTCGGGGAGCGGCTGACCAGCTATCACCTGATTGGGGGCTGTCTGACCCTGCTGGGGGTCTTGCTGGCACAGCTGTTGGTGCGTCCGGTGGTATTCAGACGCCGTGCCCGGCAGGAGATGGCCATCTGTCAGGATGAGTGAGATGGTCTATCGCCAGAGCGAAAATGAAAGCGCCTGCAGCAATGCAGGCGCTTTTTTGATCGCGGCTCTTTGTGGCCAGTGTGCGACTTGTGGTCAGCGCTATGGGGCAACCAGATAGAGATCGCGGCTGTAGACGATGTCTTGCGGGTTCTGATAGGGGTAACCCTTGACGAAAGGCTTGAGCAGGCGCGACTTGACGTAGAAGTAGACGGGGGCAATGGGCGCCTCGGCATCGATCAGCGCTTCAGCCTGCTGATAGAGCCAGTTGCGTTCGTCAGCATTCTGCGCATCGTGAGCCTTGGCCAGCAGGGCGTCGTACTCCTTGTTGAACCAGCGGCCGCTGTTGGCGCTGCTGCTGGAGGTCAGGATGTCGAGGAAGGTGGAGGCATCGTTGTAGTCGCCATTCCATGAGTAGCGGCTTACCCCGAAATCCCCCTCGTTGAGGGTGGAGACCATGGTCTTCCACTCCATGTTGTTGAGCTTGGCGGTGACCCCCAGATTGTGTTTCCACATGGAGGAGATGGCCAGCGCGATCTTCCTGTGGCTCTCGTTGGTGTTGTAGAGGATATCCACATCAAGTGGCTTGCCGGGGCCATAACCCGCTTCGGCGAGCAGCGCCTTGGCCTGCTTGATCCGCTCCTCTTTGCTCTGCAGCTGGCTGGCCGGTTTTTTCAGATCAAAGCCGTCCACACTCGGTGGCGTCAGGCTGAAGGCGGGCAGTTGTCCCTGACCCAGGATCTTGTCGGTGATGGTCTCCCGATCGATGGCCAGCGACAGCGCCTTGCGCACCTTCGGGTTGTCGAACGGTTTGCGATGTATGTTGAAGACGTAGTAGTAGGTGGCCAGCATGGGGGCACTGACCAGCTCCTCCGGACTCTGGCTCTTGATGTGCTGGTACTGTTCCAGCGGATAGGTGGTGTAGTGCAACTCGCCGGTGCGGTAGCGGTTGTAGGCGGAGGTCTCCGACACGACCTCCAGATAGATCACTTTGTTCAGCACTGTGTGCCGGTTGTCCCAGTAGTGCTGGTTGCGCTCGGCGGTCAGCCGCTCGTTGGGGGTCCACTCCTTGAGCACAAAGGCGCCGTTGGAGACGATATTGCCGGGCTTGACCCACTCCTTGCCATATTTTTCTATGGTGGCTTTGTGGGCCGGGAAGGTGGTGTAGTGCGCCAGCGTCTTCAGGAAGAAGGGAACCGGGTTTTTCAGGGTCACCTGCAGGGTATGTTCATCCAGCGCTTTGACCCCCAATGCATCGGGGCTTTTCTTGCCCTGAATCACCTCGCTGGCATTGGCGATACCCATCAATTCGATAAACCAGGCGTAGTTGGAGGCGGTCTTGGGATTGGCCGCTCGCTGCCAGCCGTAGACATAGTCGGCGGCAGTGACCGGCTCGCCGTTCGACCACTTGGCCTCCGGCCTCAGTTTGAAGGTGTAGACGGTGCCCGTGGGGTCGAGTTCATAGCTGAGCGCGCCAGCTGGCTGGGTCTTGCCGCTGGCATCCAGCACATAGAGACCTTCGAACAGATCGTTGACGATGGCGCTGCCGGCGCTCTCTTCCACCAGTTGCGGATCTATGGTGGTGGGTTCGGTGCCGATATTGGTGACAAAGGTTTGTTGCTCCGGGGGCAGCAGCTTGGTGCCGGCCGGCACTTCGGCAGCCCAGACGGGCAGGGAGAGCAATCCGGCTACCGTGCCGGCAATGATAGTCTTGTTCATTGATAATCCTTATGTTTTTGCTTCCAACGGAAAACGAGTGTGCGTGATTGGCGTTTGGAACTCAATAGGGGATAGGTCACTCGTATCTAGTGGGCCAGATGAGTGGTGAAAGAGAGGTAAACGTCAGCAAGGTCGCTGTTTGGCGCCGCTTTTTGGCGCAAAATAAGAGTCTGAAAGTTACCGTATGGCCCCCTTTTTATGACCGGGAAGAGTACAAATCAGGTTCAAATCGTCGTTTTATTAGCCCGCTTAATTCGCTGCAAAAACAAAAAACAGACGTTACATTAAGTTACAAAACAACACGGCCGAGGATCGGCTCTTTTTTTGTCGATGCTTGCAAACGTTTTCAATGCCAACGGAAACGATCTTAAAGGACCAAAAATGCGAAACATGATCACCATGGGCGAGTTCATCGTCAAAAAGCAGGCTGATTACCCTACCGCGACCGGCGAACTGACCTCGCTGCTGAGCTCAATCCGCCTTGCCGCCAAGGTGGTGAACCGGGAGATCAACAAGGCCGGGCTGGCCGATATCATCGGCTCCATGGGGGCTGAAAACGTGCAAGGCGAGGTGCAGCAGAAGCTGGACGTCTACGCCAATGAGCGCTTCAAGGCGGCGCTGGAGGCGCGCGGTGAGGTGTGTGGTATGGCCTCGGAAGAGGAAGAAGACTTCGTCGCCTTTGACTCGCCGCTTTCCAAAAACTCCAAATACGTGGTGCTGATAGATCCCCTCGACGGCTCTTCCAATATCGACGTAAACGTCTCGGTCGGGACCATCTTCTCCATCTATCGCCGGGTCAGCCCGCAGGGTTCCCCCGTCACCCTCGAGGATTTTCTGCAGCCGGGCAATCGTCAGGTCGCGGCCGGTTACGTGGTTTACGGCTCCTCTACCATGCTGGTCTATACCACCGGTTTTGGCGTCAACGGTTTTACCTATGACCCCTCCATCGGCTGCTTCTGCCTCTCCCACGAGAACATTCGCATTCCGGAAGAGGGCAAGATCTACTCCATCAACGAGGGCAACTACATCAAGTTCCCGGACGGGGTGAAGAAGTACCTCAAATATTGCCAGGAGCGGGATGAAGCGACCCACAGACCCTACACCTCCCGCTATATCGGCTCCCTGGTTTCCGATTTTCATCGCAACCTGCTCAAGGGCGGCATCTACATCTATCCGTCCGGCACCAACTCGCCGAACGGCAAGCTGCGCCTGCTCTATGAGTGCAACCCGATGGCGTTTCTGGTGGAGCAGGCGGGCGGCAAGGCCTCTGACGGCTTCAACCGCATCATGGATCTCCAGCCCACCGCGCTGCACCAGCGCACCCCCTACTTCGTCGGTTCGACCAAGATGGTGGAGCGGGCAGAGGCCTTCATGCGCGAATTCTCCTCCCACGAGGATCCGGCCAGTCAGGGGTAATCCTTTGATTTATCGCGAGTGAATAAAAAACGGGAGCCCTTGCGGCTCCCGTTTTGTTTTGGCGTTTGCAGCCGTTACTGGCTGTGACTGGCCAGATCCGCCAGCAAGCCATCCACCAGTTTCAGGCGCATGGCGCGATCCTGAGTCGGCACCTGGAAGCGTAGACGGGTCGGCCCGTCCATCTTGTAGATGCGCGGCTGCTCGGAGAGGAGCTTGACCAGATAGGTCGGATTGACCTTGGTCTCCTGGGTGAAGTCCAGATAGCCGCCGCGCTCGCTCATCTCTACCCGGCGAATGCCAAGAGCGGTAGCGCGCTGGCGGAAGGCCGCCAGCTCCAGTAGGGTTTTGGTCGCCTCCGGCAACAGGCCGAAGCGGTCGATCAACTCCACTTTCAGCTCACGCAGCTCCTGCTCGTCCGCTGCGCTCGCAATCCGCTTGTACATGGAGAGGCGCATATTGACGTCCGGGATGTAGTCGTCCGGCAGCAGCGCCGGCAGGCGCAGCTCCACCTCGGTGTGCTGGCTCATCAGTTGCTCGAGCGACGGCTCCTTGCCCGATTTCAGCGCTTCGACCGCCTGCTCCAGCATCTCCATGTAGAGGGTGAAGCCGACCGATTCGATCTGGCCGCTCTGATCGTCGCCGAGCAGTTCGCCCGCGCCACGGATCTCCAGATCGTGGGTCGCCAGCGCAAAGCCGGCACCGAGATCTTCGAGCGAGGCGATCGCCTCCAGCCGTTTGGCTGCATCCTTGGTCATCAGCTTGGGATGGGGGGTGAGCAGATAGGCATAGGCCTGATGGTGGGAGCGGCCAACCCGGCCCCGCAGCTGGTGCAGCTGGGCCAGACCGAGATGATCCGCCCGATCCATGATGATGGTGTTGGCGCTCGGCACGTCGATGCCGGTCTCGATAATGGTGGTGCAGACCAGCAGGTTGAAGCGCTGGTGGTAGAAGTCGGACATGATCCGCTCAAGGTCGCGCTCGCGCATCTGGCCGTGGGCGATACCGATGCGGGCCTCCGGCACCAGCTCCGCCAGATCGGCGGCGCACTTCTCGATGCTCTCTACATCGTTGTGCAGGTAGTAAACTTGACCTCCGCGTTTCAATTCCCGCAGCACAGCCTCGCGCACCACCGCCGGTTCGTGCTGGCGCACGAAGGT
>NZ_CAWNWX010000024.1:65582-101684 GCF_963878195.1 Aeromonas sp. HMWF016 | reverse complement strand
CCGCCACACCTACCTCGGCGGCCAGCTGCGCCAGCGTGAAGCCTGCCATGGCGTAGGCACGGCTCAGCAACTCCTGTTCGGATTGGGGATTGTTTGGCATGTTTGGCTCCATATTGCTCGGCCTATTCTAGCAGGGCAGGATCCCGGGAGGATCGCTGTTTTTATAACCGATCCTGAGTGGATAAGGGTAAATGGGGATAATTCGGCTATGTAGGTCTTATGATTATGATTTTAAAGAAATTTGTCTTTTTTATCGAGCAAGGATATTCAGCCGATCCGGGTCCGAAATAGTTGTCCAAGGGTTTGAGGATGATGTTACACACAGTTATCCACAGAAATCTTGGATAAGTGGCATAAAGTGGGAGGAGTATCTTATATGTTACAAAAAATTGTGAATCCGACCCCATTTTCATCGAGGAAACAGGGCAGATATTGTGCCACTCCTGTGGATAATTTGGCCTTGGTGGATCTTTAAGCAGTAGAACTTGTTCACAATCATCGTCGCGGATCCTGCGTGAGCAAAACCATGGATCCAGATCCAGTTGTTTGTGTTTAACTACATGTATAATAAATAAAAATTAGTTTTAAGTCTGATCTGTGAGGTGATAGTCTGTTTTTCACTTACAGTTAAAAAGTACTGTATATACCAGCTTGCTCACAGGCTTATGCACAGTCTGGGTGGGCAACTTGGTAGAGCAGATCTTCCCGTTTGTTTATAAGTATGTGTGAAATTGAAAGTTATTCATGAACGCCGGGAGTCACTCCTTGTTTGCTGCCACGAAGTGAATGTGGAACAATCTCTTTATAGATTCAGCCTTTATAAGGTGATCACGTGATTGATGGCGACGGATTTCGTCCCAATGTCGGTATCGTGATCTGTAACCGTGAAGGACAGGTGTTGTGGGCTAAACGCTATGGACAGCACTCCTGGCAGTTTCCGCAGGGGGGGGTTGATGATGGTGAAACGCCGGAACAGGCCATGTATCGCGAGCTGTATGAGGAGATAGGCCTCAAGCCCGAAGATGTGACCATCATGGCCACCAGTCGTAACTGGCTTAAATACCGTTTACCCAAACGTCTTGTCCGCTGGGACAGTTCACCGGTCTGTATTGGCCAAAAACAAAAATGGTTCCTGTTGCAGCTCAATTCGGGCCGAGAGTCGCGGATCCAGTTCGGTTGTCATGGTCATCCCGAATTTGACGACTGGCGCTGGGTCAGCTTCTGGTACCCGGTACGCCAGGTCGTCTCGTTCAAGCGGGAGGTCTACCGCCGGGTCATGAAGGAGTTTGCCCCGCTGGCGATGCCGGCGCCGGCAGTGCAGCATGTCAACAAAAAGGATGGGCGGCGTAACCGCGCTCGCTAAGGAGCACAGATTAGTTGTTAACGGAACTGAGACGTATCGTCGAGAGCATGGCCGGGGCCAACACCCTGGAACAGGCCTTGCAGGCACTGGTGAGCCAGACCCGGCACGCCATGGTGGTGGACTGCTGCTCTGTCTACGTTTCGGAACCCGAGATGCGCCGCTACCGGCTGGCGGCGACCGATGGTCTTGCCCCTTCGGCGGTCGGCAAGGTTACTCTGCCCTTCGAGCAGGGCATCGTCGGTCTGGTCGGTCAGCGGGAAGAGCTGATCAACCTGGCCGATGCCCCTGCGCACCCCAGCTTTAAATTCCTGCCCGATGTTGCCGAAGAGGCGTTTCGCTCATTTCTGGGCGCCCCCATCATGCACCAGCGTCAGGTGGTCGGCATTCTGGTGGTGCAGCAAAAAGAGAGCCGCCGTTTCGATGAGGGGGAGGAGTCCTTCATGGTCACGCTGGCGGCCCAGCTGGCAGCGCATATCGCTCAGGCGCAGGCCAAGGGGTGGCTGCAAAAGACCGACTGGAGCAAGCCGCTGCGCGGCATTGCTGGTGCCAGTGGTATCGCCATGGCCAAGGCCTGGGTATGGCGGCCGCGCAAGGCGCTCTCTTCCATCACTCCGCGCAAGGATGAGGATCATGCTGGCCAGCTGGAACGGCTGGAGCTTGCGGTAGAAGAGGTTCGTCACGATCTGGAGAGCCTGGCGCTGCGCTTTCGCGAGAGTTACAGCGAGGATTCGGTCGCCATCTTCGACATCTATCTCCATTTGCTAGCCGATCCCGGCTATATCAAGCCGATCCGCAACAAGGTGAGCAAGGAGCACTGGACCGCGGTCTCCGCCGTCAAGCTGGTCAGCGACCGTCTTATCGAGCAGTTCAAGGGGATGAAGGATCCCTACCTGCAGGAGCGATCCACCGATGTGAAGGATATCGCCCAGCGCCTAATCAGTCGCCTGGTGCAAAACGAGCCGGAACATATCTCCATCGGTGAGCCTGTGGTGCTGGTCGCCGACGAGGTGACGGCCACCATTCTGGCGGAAGTCCCCCGTGAATACCTGACCGGTGTGGTCTCGCTCAAGGGGGGCACCAACTCCCACGCCGCCATTCTGGCCCGCGCCATGGGGGTGGCCGCCATCATGGGGGTGGATCTGCCGCTCGGTGATATCGGTGGCCGCATGCTGGTCGTCGATGGCTATAGCGGCGATCTCTTCATCGAACCCAATCAGGTGATCCTGACCGAGTATCGCCAGCTGCTGAGCGAAGAGCGAGCACTCGACTGTCTGGTGCGCAGCGTCGACAACCAGCCTTCGGAGACGGCGGACGGTACCAAGGTCTCCCTGCTGCTTAACGCCGGGCTCAGCGCCGATACCGAGATATCTCTCAATCATCTGGCAGACGGGGTGGGTCTCTATCGCACCGAAATCCCCTTCATGCTGCAGGACAGCTTCCCCTCCGAGTGGGAGCAGACTGCCCGCTATCGCGGCATTCTCGAGACCTATCGCAACCGGCCGGTCTGCATGCGGACGCTGGATGTGGGCGGTGACAAGCAACTGCCCTATTTCCCCATCGTCGAGGAAAACCCCTTCCTTGGCTGGCGGGGGATCCGGCTCACGCTGGATCACCCCGAACTGTTTCTGGTGCAGCTCAAGGCGATGTTGCGGGCCAGTGAAGGGCTCGACAATCTGGCCATTATGCTGCCGATGATCAGCAGTGTCAGTGAAATCAAGGCGTCCCGCCGTCTGCTGGATCAGGCGTGGCGCGAAGTATCGGAAGAGGCGGCCAGTCGCAATGCCGAGATCCGCTACCCCAGCCTCGGGGTGATGATCGAGGTGCCTTCCGCCCTCTACATCCTGCCGGAGATGGCGCCGCTCATCGACTTCTGGTCGGTTGGCAGCAACGATCTGACCCAGTACCTGCTGGCGGTGGATCGCAACAACTCCCGCGTCGCCAACATCTACGATGCGTTCCATCCGGCGGTGATCCGTGCGCTGCAACTGCTGGTCGATGCCTCCCACCGCTATCAGAAGCCGGTCTCGGTCTGTGGCGAGCTGGCCGGTGATCCGGTCGGTGTGCTGCTGCTGCTGGCCATGGGCTATCGCCGCTTCAGTATGAACACCCACAACATTGCCCGGATCAAGTACGTGCTGCGCCAATCGACCCTGAGCGAGTTGACCGAGCTGCTGGCTGATGGTCTCAAGCACGACAATCCCCACGTGCTGCGCGGCCTGTTTGCCCGCTATCTGGAAGAGCACGGTTTGGGCGGTTTGCTGCGCGCCGGCCACAAACCGAAAATCGGTTGATTGATAAACATGCCTTGTCCCTGCTGGCGAATGATCGGAAAATGCGGCTTTTCTTATGACTGGGGCCGCTTATGCAGCACGATGGATATTGGGTTTTCTCGCAGATTGATCCCGTAGCATTCAGTTTGGGACCACTATCGGTACGCTGGTATGGTCTCATGTACCTGTTCGGTTTTGCGTTTGCCATGTGGCTGGCTGGCCGTCGCGCCGATGCGCCGAACAGCGGCTGGACACGCAACGAGGTCTCTGACCTGCTCTTCTACGGCTTCCTCGGGGTGATCCTCGGCGGCCGTGTCGGTTACGTACTTTTCTACAACTTCGATCTCTTCCTCGCGGATCCGACCTACCTGTTCAAGATCTGGACTGGTGGTATGTCGTTCCACGGCGGTCTGATCGGGGTTATCACCGCCATGATCTGGTTTGCCCACAAGACCAAGCGCCACTTCTTCACCGTGGCCGATTTTGTGGCACCGCTCATTCCGTTTGGCCTCGGCGTTGGCCGTATCGGCAATTTCCTCAACGGCGAGTTGTGGGGCCGGATCACCGATGTGCCTTGGGCCATCATCTTCCCGGAGGCCGGCCCCGAGCCGCGTCATCCCTCCCAGCTCTACCAGTTCGCGCTGGAAGGGGTGGTGTTGTTCATCATCCTCAACCTGTTCTGGCGCAAGAATCCGCCGCGCGGCGCCATCTCCGGCATGTTCCTGCTGTTCTACGGCCTGTTCCGCTTCCTGGTGGAGTTTGTCCGCCAGCCAGACAGCCAGCTGGGCCTCTATTTCAACGAGATCAGCATGGGCCAGATCCTCTCCACCCCGATGATCTTCATCGGTGCCCTGATGATTTGGGTTGCCTACAAGCGCCCGCAGCTGTTCGGTAACGCCGTGAAGGAGGCAAAACAATGAGAGCCTATCTCGACCTGATGCAGAAGATCCTGGACGAGGGGACCGTCAAGTCCGATCGCACCGGCACCGGCACCGTCTCTCTGTTTGGTCATCAGATGCGCTTCAATTTGGCGGAGGGTTTTCCGCTGGTGACCACCAAGAAGTGCCACCTGCGCTCCATCATTCATGAGCTGCTCTGGTTCCTCAATGGCGACACCAACACCGCCTATCTGAAAGAGAACGGCGTCAGCATCTGGGATGAATGGGCCGACGAGAACGGCGATCTGGGGCCGGTTTATGGCGCCCAGTGGCGCTCTTGGCCGACCGCCGACGGTGGCGTGGTGGATCAGATCCAGAAAGCGGTGGATGACATCAAGCACAACCCGGATTCGCGCCGCATCATTGTCTCCGCATGGAACGTGGGCGAGCTGGACAAGATGGCGCTGGCGCCCTGCCATGCCTTCTTCCAGTTCTACGTGGCGGACGGCAAGCTCTCCTGCCAGCTCTACCAGCGCAGCTGCGATGTGTTCCTCGGCCTGCCGTTCAACATCGCCAGCTATGCTTTGCTGACCCATATGATGGCCCAGCAGTGTGGTCTGGAAGTGGGCGACTTTGTCTGGACCGGCGGTGACGTGCACCTCTACTCCAACCACATGGAGCAGACTGCACTGCAGCTCACCCGTGAGCCGCGTCCGCTGCCGACCTTGGTGATCAAGCGCAAGCCGGGCTCCATCTTCGATTACAAGTTCGAGGATTTCGAGATCGAGGGTTACGACCCCCATCCCGGCATCAAGGCGCCCGTCGCCATCTGATTGCAAGGCGCCCCAGGGCGCCTTTCTTATGCTTAAAAACAGTTAGATATTCATTTTTGTGATTGAAGATCGAGAACTGGTTACACCGCTATGAAAGATGCCTTTGGCGGAGCTGTTTTGGATTACTTCGGTTTTTTCGTTGTATTGAGCAGTAAGAAACGATTTTCCAAGAGTTGTTATCGGTTATAGACTCAACGTAAAGTAATTTTGTGGATATTTTAACCATGAGCGACGTAATCAAAAAGTTCCTGAAGCTGGAGGCTGCCTCCGGAATTATTCTGATCATGGCGGCCATGCTGGCAATGATATTGGCCAATTCCGGTCTCTCTGGCAGCTACCAGGCCTTCCTCGATACGCCAGTGCAGGTACGCATTGCGGCACTGGATATCAACAAGCCATTGCTGCTCTGGATCAACGATGGCTTTATGGCGATCTTCTTCCTGCTGGTCGGGCTCGAGGTGAAGCGCGAGATGCTGGAAGGGGCGCTCTCCTCCCGGGTGCAGGCGACCTTCCCGGCCATCGCTGCGGTGGGCGGCATGCTGGCTCCGGCCCTGATCTACGCCTTCTTCAACTACTCGGATGAAGTGGCGCGCGCTGGCTGGGCCATTCCTGCCGCGACCGATATTGCCTTTGCCCTCGGGGTGATGGCGCTGCTCGGCAAGCGGGTGCCGGTGAGCCTCAAGGTGTTCCTGCTGGCGCTGGCCATCATGGATGATCTGGGCGTCATCATCATCATCGCGCTCTTCTACACCCAGCAACTGTCGCTGGCGGCGTTGACGGTCGGTATTCTGGCGACCCTGACGCTGTTCTGGATGAACCGCCGCGGTGAGGATCGGATCAGTCTCTACATGCTGGTCGGGCTGGTGCTCTGGGTGGCGGTGCTGAAATCCGGTGTCCATGCGACCCTGGCTGGCGTGGTGGTTGGCTTTATGATCCCGCTGAACGGCAAGCGCTATGCCTCGCCGCTCAAGCATCTGGAGCATGCCCTGCACCCCTGGAGTGCCTACCTGATCCTGCCGCTGTTTGCCTTTGCCAACGCGGGGGTATCGCTGGAGGGGATCGGTCTCTCATCCCTGCTGAGCCCGGTGCCCATGGGTATCATGCTGGGGCTGTTTATCGGCAAGCCGCTCGGGGTATTCACCATCAGCTGGTTGTCGGTCAAGCTGGGTGTGGCGCAGCTGCCACCGGGAGTCAACTTCAAGCAGATCTTTGCGGTCAGCATCCTCTGCGGTATTGGTTTCACCATGTCGATGTTTATCGCATCGCTGGCATTCGAGCACGGTGGGCTGGATTACGGCAGCTACTCTCGCCTCGGTATTCTGGTGGGATCCACCCTGGCGGCGGTAGTTGGTTATCTGGCCTTGCGATTGGCTCTTCCCAAGTGTGACGGGGATCAGAGTGCGGAGGGACTATGAAAAAACAGGCATGGCTGGCAGCAATTTTGCTGAGCCCGCTGGCATGGGCGGGCGGGTTTGAGGATTGCAGGCAGGATGCCGCCTCGGCAAGCTGCTCTGCCTATCTCAACGGTGTGGTGGATAGCGCCGTGCTGCTGGGGGACAAGCAGGCCAGGGCCCGCTTTGGCGAGACCTTCTCCGAGCGGGCGCTGAGCAGCCGGGCAGGGGAGATGGTCAAGCGTTCCAACAAGCGCTACTGCGGTGATCGCCAGCCCGACAAGGCACGGCTCAAGGCCGACCTGATGGCGCAGTTCGGCGCGAACAAGGTTGACTCGGTCAGCGACATGTATGACATTCTGGCGGTTGAACTCAGCTGCTACCGGAGCCCGCGTCAGGCGGGAACCCCATCGGATGTCACACCTTAACTACAACCATCTCTACTATTTCTGGATGACGCAGAAGAAGGGCTCTGTCACTCAGGCGGCAGAAGCCCTTTTTTTGACCCCGCAGACGGTGACCGGCCAGATCAAGCTGCTGGAGCAGCGTTTGGGCGGCAAGTTGCTCAAACGCAAGGGGCGCACCCTTGAGGCCACCGAGCTGGGTCAGCTGGTGTTTCGCTACGCCGACAAGATGTTCAGCCTCTCCTACGAGATGCTCGATATCGTCAACTATCGCAAGGAGAGCCAGATCCTGTTCGACGTCGGCATCGCCGATGCCCTCTCCAAGCGTCTTGCCAGCCGGGTGCTGCTCTCCGTCATCCCCAATGACGGCTCCATCCACCTGCGCTGCTTCGAATCGACCCACGAGTTGCTGCTGGAACAGCTGAGCGAGCACAAGCTCGACATGATCCTCTCCGACTGCCCGGTGGACTCCAGCCAGCATGCGGGACTGCTTTCCAAACGGCTTGGTGGCTGCGGTGTCAGCTTCTTCTGCAAGGCGCCGCTGCCATCGCTCCCTTTCCCGGCCTGTCTTGAAGAGCGAAAGCTGCTTATTCCGGGGCGCCGTACTGCCATGGGTCGCCAACTGACCCAGTGGTTTGAACAGCAGGGGGTTTCCCCCAGCATCCTTGGCGAGTTTGACGATGCGGCTCTGATGAAGGCGTTTGGCTTCTTCAATCAGGGTATCTTCATGGCCCCCACCATCTATCGGGAGGAGATCCTGGAAGGGGAGGGGGTGATGTTGCTGGGTGAGACCCAGGATCTGATGGAGGAGTACTACGTCATCTTCGCCGAGCGGATGATCCAGCATCCGGCGGTAAAACGGGTGTGCGAGAGTGATTTCACATTCCTCTTTGCCGGGGAGGAGAACTTCTCCGCCATCCAGCCAGCATCCCTGTCGTTTTAAAACGGCGCGTCACCACGTATCATCGGCGATGAGTGGCAGAGGAGAGATGTGATGCAACTTGAAGAGATGGAAGCCAGTGCGGGTCAGGCGGTTGCCCTGCTCAAGGCGCTGGCCAATGAGCGGCGGCTCTTTATCCTGTGCCATCTGCTGGAGCGGGAGCTGTCGGTGGGGGAACTCAACGAGCGGTTGGGATTGAGCCAGTCTGCGTTGTCACAGCATCTGGCATTGCTGCGGCGCGATGAGCTGGTCAACACGCGAAAAGAGGCCCAGACGGTCTACTATTCGCTGCGCAGCCATGAGGTGCGCGAGATGATCACCTTGCTGCATCGGCTTTACTGCTGCGCAGATAAATAAAAAACCGGCACTAGGCCGGTTTTTTCAGCTTTTATCAGCAGAAGCTGATTAAGCCATAGCTTTGATCTGGGCAGACAGGCGGCTCTTGTGACGAGCAGCTTTGTTCTTGTGGATCAGGCCTTTGGTCGCCATACGATCCATGATCGGCTGAGCAACAGCGAAAGCGGCAGTCGCGGCAGCTTTGTCGCCAGAGGCGATAGCAGCGATGACTTTCTTCAGGTAAGTACGGGTCATGGAACGACGGCTGGCGTTGTGCTGACGGCGTTTCTCTGACTGAAGAGCGCGCTTCTTAGCAGATTTGATGTTAGCCAAGGTAAAACTCCTAAAACTGTCTTAGCGAGTGTATTGAAAAGGCCCGGAAATATGCCTTCCCAACCACATATTGTCAAATGATTTGTGCAAATAAACACCGCCCCCCGGTGGTGTGTCAGATGGGAGACGGTTAAACTGTCGGCCGATTCTAGCAGCATTCTTTTCATTCTGACAGTTCCAGAGGCCTCGTCTTGAGTAAGAAATTGATCAAATCCGGAATTATTGTGTCTGGAATGACGTTGGCATCCCGTGTGATGGGCTTGGTGCGCGATGTGGTCATCGCCAATCTGCTCGGTGCCGGGGTTGCCGCAGACGTCTTCTTCTTTGCCAATCGCATTCCCAACTTCCTGCGTCGTCTGTTCGCAGAAGGAGCCTTCAACCAGGCCTTTGTTCCCGTGATGACCGAGTACCGGAAAAAGGGTGATGAGAGTGAAGTGCGCGAACTGCTGGCTGCGGTGGCGGGGACTCTCGGCGGGATAGTGACCGTGGTCACCCTGCTCGGGGTGCTGGGCTCCGGCGTGCTGACCGCCCTGTTTGGCTGGGGCTGGTTCTGGGACTGGCTCCATGGCGGGCCGGCCGCCGAGAAGTTCGAGATGGCGAGCCTGATGCTCAAAATCACCTTCCCCTATCTCTGGTTCATCACTTTTACCGCCATGGCTGGGGCCATTCTCAACACTTTCGGCCGCTTCGGGGTATCCTCCTTTACCCCGATCTTCCTCAATATCACCATGATCGCCGCCGCCTGGTGGATCTCGCCCTGGTTGGACAATCCCGAACTGGCACTAGCCATCGGTGTCTTCCTTGGCGGTCTGGTGCAGTTCCTGTTCCAGTTCCCGTTCCTGCGCCAGATCAACATGCTGGTGTGGCCCAAGTGGGGTTGGCACCATCCGGGGGTCGTGAAGATCCGCACCCTGATGATCCCGGCGCTGTTCGGGGTATCGGTCAGTCAGATCAACCTGTTGGTCAACACCATGCTTGCCTCGTTTCTGGCGACCGGTGCCATCAGCTACCTCTACTACTCGGATCGCTTGCTGGAGTTCCCGCTCGGCATGTTCGGCGTTGCCATCAGTACCGTCATTCTGCCGGCATTGGCCAAGAAGCACGTGGATGCCGATCCGGCCGACTTCTCCCGCACCATGGACTGGGGTGTTCGGATGGTGATGCTGCTCGGTTTGCCCGCCATGGTGGGTATCGCGGTGCTGCGTGAGCCCATCCTGCGGGTACTGTTCATGCGCGGCGAGTTCGGTTTGCATGAGGTGACCATGTCGAGCGCCAGCTTGCTGGCATCCACCTCCGGTTTGCTGTCGCTGATGCTGATCAAGGTACTGGCGCCCGGTTACTACGCTCGTCAGGACACCAAGACGCCGGTGCGGATCGGGATGATCTCTATGGCCGCCAACATGGTCTGCAACCTCCTCTTCATCTATCCGCTCGGTTACGTGGGGCTGGCGCTCTCGACCGCCTGTTCGGGCACGCTCAACGCAGCCCTGCTGTTCAAGGGGCTCCATCAGCAGAGCGTCTACCGGCCTTCTCGCCACACCGGGATCTTTTGCCTCAAGTTGCTGACGGCGAGCCTGCTGATGGGGGGAGTACTTCTCTATCTGTCGCCAGACCTGGCCCAATGGGGTGCATGGAGCATGGGCAAGGCGAGCATGCAGTTGACCATGTTGTTGGTGCTGGGTGGTGCCATTTACGCCGGAGTCCTCTTGGCACTGGGGATCCGGCCAAAAGATCTGAGAGCGGGTCGTGAAGATTGACTCGCATTCGAGGCTTGAAGGCGCCAAGTGAGTTGGTATTTCGGCCCCGAGAGCTGAAATCGGGGCCGCAACAGGGCTGACCCTGATGGCCGCCTGATATATAATCCGGCGATTTCGACAGCAGCAACGCACAAGGCAGCGATGGAGCTTATTCGCGGTATTCACAATCTCAAGCCCCGTCACCGGGGATGTGTATTGACCATTGGCAACTTTGATGGGGTTCATCAGGGTCACCATGCGGTACTGGCACGTCTCAGGGAGAAAGCGGCCCAGCTGGGATTGCCTGCCTGCGTCATGCTGTTCGAGCCGCAGCCGCTAGAGCTGTTTGCCGGTAGCGATGCGCCGGCGCGCCTGAGCCGCTTGCGCGAGAAGTATGAAGCGCTCAAGGGGCTGCAGATCGACCGCATGCTCTGCGTGCGCTTCAGCCATCGTTTTGCCTGCCAGGCGGCTGCCACCTTCATCGAGCAACTGCTGGTCGAGAAGCTTGGCGTTCGCTATCTGGTGGTCGGCGACGATTTTCGCTTCGGCAAGGGGCGGGAAGGGGACTTCCACCTGCTGGAGGCGGCAGGCCAGCGCTTCGGTTTCGAGGTGATCAGTACCCAGAGCTTCCAGCTATCCCGTCAGCGGGTCAGCAGCACGCTGGTACGCGAGGCGCTCAAAGCGGGCCGCATGGCGGAGGTTGAGCTGATGCTCGGCCGTCCTTATGCCATCAGCGGCCGGGTGGCCCACGGCGACAAGCTGGGGCGCACCATAGGTTTTCCCACCGCCAATCTGGCCCTCAAGCGTCAGGTAATCCCGGTCGGTGGCGTGTTTGCGGTGGAAGTGATATGTTCCGGCAAGACCTTCCCCGGTGTAGCCAATGTGGGTGTACGGCCGACCTTGAGCGGTACACAAGCCAGATTGGAAGTACATCTGTTTGATTTTTCTGGCGACCTTTACGGTCAACAGGTGACGGTGCTGCTTCGCCACAAGCTGCGCGAAGAGCAGAAATTTGACTCTTTCTCTGCCTTGAAAGAGCAGATCGAACGAGATGCCCTGGCGGCCCGAGCCTGGTTCGGGCTGCCGCAATTTCATTTACCCAGCACTCTTTTAGAAAAGAAGGGAACCCAGGACTGATGAGCGACTATAAACACACCCTGAATCTTCCGGAAACCGAGTTTCCGATGCGTGGCGATCTGGCCAAGCGCGAACCCAACATGCTGAAACGTTGGTACGATCAGGATCTCTACGGCGCTATTCGCCGCGCCAAAGCGGGCAAGCCTTCTTTCATTCTGCACGATGGCCCCCCCTATGCGAACGGCAACATTCACATCGGTCACTCGGTCAACAAGATCCTCAAAGACATTATCATCAAGTCCAAGGGCCTCTCTGGTTTCGATTCCCCCTATGTGCCGGGTTGGGATTGCCACGGTCTGCCTATCGAGCTGAAAGTGGAAGGCATGGTCGGCAAGCCGGGCGAGAAGGTTTCCGCTGCCGAATTCCGCGCCGAGTGCCGCAAATACGCCAAGACCCAGATCGAAGCGCAAAAGACCGACTTCATCCGTCTGGGTGTGCTGGGTGACTGGGAACACCCCTACCTGACCATGGATTTTGGCACCGAAGCCAACATCATCCGCTCCATGGCCAAGATCGTTGAAAACGGCCACCTGCACAAAGGCTCCAAGCCGGTGCACTGGTGTACCGATTGTGGCTCCGCGCTGGCTGAAGCAGAGGTTGAGTACTACGACAAGAACTCCCCCTCCATCGACGTGCGCTTCAAGGCTGTCGACGAAGCGGCCGTTGCCGCCAAGTTTGACTGCGCCGAAGGCCACACCGGCAAAGGCACCCTCTCTGCTGTGATCTGGACCACTACCCCGTGGACCCTGCCGGCCAACCGCGCCATCGCCATGCACGCCGATCTGGACTACGCACTGGTTCAGGTTGAAGGGGAGAACCCCGAGCGTCTGATCCTGGCCGCAGAGCTGGTCAAGGACGTGATGGATCGCGCCGGCATCGAGCACTACCACAACCTGGGCTATGCCAAGGGTGCGGCTCTTGAGCTGCTGCGCTTCAACCACCCCTTCTACAGCTTCGACGTGCCGGTGGTGCTGGGTGATCACGTCACTCTGGATGCCGGTACCGGTGCCGTTCACACCGCGCCTGGGCACGGTCAGGAAGACTTCGTGGTCGGTCAGAAGTACGGTCTGGAAGTGGCCAACCCGGTTGGCAGCAACGGCGTCTATCTGCCGGATACCGAACTGTTTGCCGGCCAGCACGTATTCAAGGCCAACGCAGCGGTTGTCGAGGTGTTGACCGAGCGTGGCGCCCTGCTGCACCACAAGGTGTTCAACCACTCCTATCCGCACTGCTGGCGTCACAAGACCCCGATCATCTTCCGTGCCACCCCGCAGTGGTTCATCAGCATGGAGCAGAAGGGTCTGCGCAAGCGTGCTCTTGAAGAGATCGAGCGTATCGAGAAAGAGGGCATTGCCCAGCACGGTCAGAGCGGCTGGGTGCCGGCCTGGGGTAAAAACCGCATTCAGGCGATGGTCGAGAACCGTCCTGACTGGTGTATCTCCCGTCAGCGTACCTGGGGTGTGCCCATCTCCCTGTTCGTTCACAAGGAG
The DNA here is from genome assembly GCF_963878195.1 of Aeromonas sp. HMWF016. Taxonomy (NCBI): domain Bacteria; kingdom Pseudomonadati; phylum Pseudomonadota; class Gammaproteobacteria; order Aeromonadales; family Aeromonadaceae; genus Aeromonas; species Aeromonas sp. HMWF016. The sequence continues at coordinate 88,573 of NZ_CAWNWX010000024.1, read as the reverse complement.
ACTCAGGCACTGCATCCGGAATCTGTACGCCTGATGGAAGAGGTGGCCAAGCGGGTCGAGCAGTCCGGCATCCAGGCCTGGTGGGATCTGGACAAGGCCGAGCTGCTGGGCGCCGATGCCGACAATTACGAGAAAGTGCCTGACACCCTCGACGTCTGGTTTGACTCCGGTTCTACCCATGCCTCTGTGGTCGATGCCCGTCCCGAGTTCAACGGCAAGCCGGCCGACATGTATCTGGAAGGTTCTGACCAGCACCGTGGCTGGTTCATGTCCTCCCTGATGATCGGCGTGGCCATGAAAGACAAGGCTCCCTACAACCAGGTGCTGACTCACGGCTTCACCGTGGATGGTCAGGGTCGCAAGATGTCCAAGTCCATCGGCAACGTGGTAAGCCCGCAAGACGTAATGAACAAGCTGGGTGCCGACATCCTGCGTCTGTGGGTAGCGAGCACTGACTACACCGGCGAGATGACCGTCTCCGACGAGATACTCAAGCGCTCTGCCGATGCTTATCGTCGTATTCGCAACACTGCCCGCTTCCTGCTGGCCAACTTGAACGGCTTCAATCCGGCGACCGACATGGTTGCTCCTGCCGACATGGTCGTAGTGGATCGCTGGGCTGTGGGCCGCGCCAAGGCGGTACAGGCCGAGATCATGGCTGCGTTCGACGAGTACAACTTCCACGGAGTGACCCAGAAGCTGATGCAGTTCTGCTCCATCGAGATGGGCTCCTTCTATCTGGATGTCATCAAGGATCGCCAGTACACCGCCAAGGCCGACAGCCTGGCCCGTCGCTCCTGCCAGACCGCTCTCTATCACATCGCCGAGGCCATGGTGCGCTGGATGGCGCCAATCATGAGCTTCACCGCCGACGAGATCTGGGCTTTGCTGCCGGGCGAGCGCGGCGAGTTCGTCTTCACCGAGGAGTGGTACGACGGCCTGTTCGGGCTGGAAGCGGGCGAAGTACTGAACGACGAGTTCTGGGCCGAGATCCTCACCGTGCGCGGTGAAGTGAACAAGGCGCTGGAAGTGGCTCGTGGCGAGAAGCGCATCGGTGGCTCCCTGCAGGCCGAGCTGACTCTGTTCGCCAAGCCGGAGCTGGCCGCTCGTCTGAACGCGTTGGCCGATGAGCTGCGCTTCGTGCTGCTCACCTCCAAGGCCAAGGTAGTCAGCGTCGATGCCGCCCCGGCAGATGCCGTGGTGACCGAACGCGATGACCTGTGGCTGAGCGTGGCCCAGTCTGCCGCCGCCAAGTGCGACCGCTGCTGGCACCACGTAGAAGATGTGGGCACCATCGCGGGTCACGAAGAGATCTGTGGCCGCTGCGTCACCAACGTCGAGGGTGACGGCGAAACTCGTCAATTTGCCTGATGAACATGACTCAACATAAAAGCGGCCTGCGTTGGCTGTGGCTGGCGGTGCTGGCCTTTGTTCTGGACCAGGCGAGCAAGCTCGCCGTGGTCAAGTTGCTGCCATTTGGTTACCCGGGGGTGGAGATCACCCCCTTCTTCAACCTGGTTCACGTCTACAACAAGGGCGCAGCTTTCAGCTTCCTGGCTGATCAGGGGGGCTGGCAGCGCTGGTTCTTTGCCCTGCTCGCTTTTGCCATTTGTGGCCTGCTGATCCACTGGTTGCGCAAGCAGTCGGTGACCCAGTACTGGAGCGGTATTGCCTACTCCTTCATCATCGGTGGCGCCCTCGGCAACGTCTTTGATCGACTGGTGCTGGGCCATGTGGTCGATTTCCTCGATTTCTATTGGGGGACAGCTCATTGGCCTGCGTTCAACTTGGCCGACAGCTTCATCTTCATCGGTGCCGCCATGATCGTGCTGGATGGTTTTCGTGGCGAGAAAAAGGAGCAGGCATGAGCCAGCAGATCACCGCTGACAGCAGCGTGCTGTTTCACTTCACCATCAAGCTGGAAGATGACTCGGTGGCCGACAGCACGGCGCTGCACGGTAAACCGGCCCGTCTGCGGATGGGCGATGGCAGTCTGACGCCAAGCTTCGAGCAGTGCCTGCTGGGGCTGCGCGAAGGGGAGAGCAAGAGCTTTACGCTGGCGCCGGAGGAGGCCTTTGGCCTCTCCAACCCCGACAACATCTACCATCTCGACCGCGCCAAGTTTGGCGCCGATGTGGAGCCCAAGGTTGGCACCATCATCCTGTTCGACCAGCCCAACGGCAGTGAGCTGCCGGGGATCATCCGGGCGGTGGAAGGGATGTCGGTCACGGTCGATTTCAACCACCCCCTGGCCGGTCATACCGTCACCTTCGAGGTGGAGATCCTGGGGGTTGATGACGAGGAGAAGGTTCACTGATGGATATTCTGCTGGCTAACCCCCGTGGCTTTTGCGCCGGTGTCGACCGTGCCATCAGCATCGTCGAAAGTGCGCTGGAGAAGTTCGGTGCTCCCATCTATGTCCGTCACGAAGTGGTGCACAACCGCTACGTGGTGAACAAGCTCAAGGAAGCGGGCGCCGTCTTCGTCGAAGAGCTGGACGAGGTGCCGGATGACAGCATCGTTATCTTCTCCGCCCACGGCGTCTCCAAGGCGGTGCGCGAGATGGCCAAGTCTCGCGCCCTCAAAGTGTTCGATGCAACCTGTCCGCTGGTGACCAAGGTGCATATGGAAGTCCATCGCGCCAGCCGCAAGGGCTCCGAAGCCGTGCTTATCGGTCATGCCGGCCACCCCGAGGTGATCGGCACCATGGGGCAGTACGAGAATAGCGAGGGCGGCATGTATCTGGTGGAGACGCCGGAAGATGTGGCCAAACTCAAGGTGAAGAACCCGGACGACCTCTGCTTCGTCACCCAGACCACCCTGAGCGTGGACGAGACCTCGGACGTCATCGATGCCTTGCGTGCGCACTTCCCCAATATTCAGGGGCCGCGCAAGGATGACATCTGCTACGCCACCCAGAACCGTCAGGATGCGGTGCGGGAGATGGCGGGGCTGGTGGACGCCATGCTGGTGGTGGGATCGCGCAACTCCTCCAACTCCAACCGTCTGCGCGAGCTGGCCGAGAAGGTGGGGGCCAAGGCCTATCTTATCGACGATGCCTCCATGATCGATGCCGACTGGCTGGCAGGGGTCAAGGCTATCGGTGTGACTGCCGGTGCCTCCGCCCCCGAGGTGCTGGTGCAATCCGTCATTACTCGCCTGCGTGAGTTGGGTGGCAAGGTGGTCGCCGAGCACCCAGGTCGCGAAGAGAACGTGGTGTTTGAAGTGCCGCCGGAACTTAGAATCATTTGAGTGACGCCAGTAAGGCTTAAGAATAAAGTGCAATGATATTGACGCCGGGTTTGTTCTAGTGACAGGCTCGGCGTTAAACTTATGAAGCAGTCTGTCACCAAGGATGGGATATGATTGGATACTTTCGTGGCTTTTCTCTCATTGAGTTGATGGTTGTTGTCGCCATTGTGGCGATCCTTGGCACCATCGCTTACCCCGCTTATCAGCAATATTTGCTGACCAGTCATCGTGTCGATGCGAAAAAGATGCTGCTTGATGCCGCCAACCGGCAAGAGAGCTATTTTATGGACTTCAATCAGTACGCCTCTTCGGCGTCGGCACTCAATATCTCTGACAATTCAGATTCCGGTTTTTACCATCTGGTTATTTCTGCTGCCGCTAATACCTATACCCTGACTGCGACTGCCTCAGGTGCACAGGGCTCTGACCGAGACTGCATTATTTTCTCTATCGACCAAAATGGCACCAAGAGCGCAAAAAATATCAGCAATGCAACCAACAATAATTGCTGGAACTAGGTCATGAAACGCACAGGTTTTGATAGTGTGCCCTCCGGTTTCAGCCTGCTTGAAGTGATGATTGCTGCTGTTGTGCTCTCTTTTGGTCTACTGGGGCTGGTCGCCATGCAGGCGCAATCCAAATTCGCTGGATATGAGGCGAGACAACGCACCATAGCCAGCTGGCTGGCAAACGACATGGTGGAGCGGATCAAGGTCAATCGAGCTATCTGGGAGGCTCAAGCCAGTAATACCTGGATTGTCAGTTCGAGTTCATCATCGCTACCATCCTGTGCCAATGCTGATGGCACCATGAGCAACTGCAGTGATGCAAATATGCTGGCGCTCGATCTCTACTACTGGCGTCAGTCCCTGATAGGTAGTGCTGCATCGGGCGCCGGCTCCACGCTCAACAATCCTGTCGGTTGCATCATCAAGGGGGCGAGCGACTCGCTGACCGTGGCCGTTTTTTGGGCAGGGCGCAAGGCCTCCCATGATGGTTCAAGTGCTATCGCATCAGCCACAACCAATGCCTGCGGCATATCCGGGGTCGACTTGACGAGGCGTCAATACGTATTGACGACCACTTTATGAATAGCCGTGGTTTTACCTTGGTGGAATGGCTGATTGCTATGGTGATCGGTGTTTTTCTACTAGGTGGTGTGCTGAGTGTGTTTGTTGCTTCTCGAACGACTTCTGAAGATGCGTTTGACCAGAGCGAGTTGCAGGAAAATGGGCGATTGGCGATGCGTCTGATAGCTCAGGATCTCAAGTGGGCCGGTTTTTGGGGCGACTATACCGGAATGCCGATGCAGTTGAATTCAGGGGTAACGATAACTTCTGGTGCTGTTATTGCCTCCAGCAAGGATTGTTGGGATGAGCGTGGTGAAGGAAGTTTCCCATCAGCATCCGCCCCAGTACGTGGTGTATGGGCGACACATATTGATGCCAACAAGCTGACCACAGGCAATGCATTCAGCTGTATTGCATCGGCCAACAGGGTGGCTAATTCAGACATCATCAGCATCAAGCGGTTGATAGGTTTCCCCCTGGCAGACAGTGCGCTCTCTGCAAATAGGTTCTATATGGCAACGACGCCTCAGTCTGCTGTTATATTTCGCGGCAATGAAGCCCCTCCTGATAATAGTGCTATGCCAAATAGACAGTTATGGGAATATCAGCATTACATCTACCATATTGTGGATAACAGTGGAGTCCCTGAATTGCATAAGCGTATGCTGACTGCCAACGATGGATCATGGGATATATCTGGTGCACTGGCACAAGGTATAGAAAAAATAACTCTACTATATGGTGTAGATACCAGCCCCGTTCAGGATGGTCGAATCGACAAATATGTATCAATCAGTTCTGTTGCCAGTAATGAATGGAATGAATGGCGTGTCATTTCTGCCCGTCTGTTTATTCTTGCTCGCTCTCTGCAAGCTTCATCAAAATATGTAAATAACAATACATATCAGGTTGGTAATATTCAAGTCGCTGGTAGCGGTGATGGTTTTCGGCGATTGCTTCTGGAGACATCCATTGCGTTGCGTAATCCTGCTGCCATTGCTGGAGGTGGCAAATGAGACGAGCCAGAGGGGTTGCGTTGATCGTAGCTTTGGTCATCCTGGTACCGCTGACCCTGATTGCTGTCGTGATGATGCAGTCCAGTGGTGTGGATCTCAAAATGGCCGGTGCTGCAGCCAGTTTACAGCAAGCTGAGCATCGGATTGAAGGGATTATAGAGAGCGCATTATTGCAAGCTGGTCTGTCGAGCAATATTGCGACTATGGGGGCCAGTTCTGCAATCTCGGTGAATGGAAATACGGTCAATATGGAACGGCGTGGTGAAAGTGTCTGTAAGCGAAAAGTGGATGCCAGTAGCCAGAATGTTATCCCTTCTTGTCGTTATGTTGAGCTGCAGGCTACAGCAACATATGGCAAGAACAGTCGTGCAATGAATTGGACTGCTGGGGTAGAGCAACCCCTGTTAAAGGCGGAATAGGAGCATAGGATATGCGCGAACATGGACGAGCCTTGCTGCTTTGCACCGTAATGGCCGCCATGCCGGCCTTGGCAAGCAGCAGTTATTCTGATGACACCGAGCTGTTTATTTATGATTTTTCAAAAGCTGGTGACTTCAGACCAAAAATTCTGGTTATTTTTGATAATTCAGGGAGCATGAGCTCTACCATGGATGTGGTTAGAGAAGCTTACGATCCAAATACGGCATATCCAGCACTCAGTAATGATCCAGATACCGGAAATAGTAAAAAGTATGTCTACTTTTCTACCGATGGTACAGTCCCGACAATCACCAATACTCAGCGATTTCAAGACCGTATAAATGCCTGTGCATCTTCCAAAACACCATTGTCGAACATTGGTTACTTTCAGTCTCAAGTCTGGAACTATACCTACTCTAGTTATTCTGGAGGGAAGCCGCGGCAGGGGGCATGGGGTTCTGTTTCTGGTCGAACCGAATCGAACATTGTATTGGTTGATTGTAAGCAAGATATAATTTCCAGCAACAACAGCAACCCCTACTCTGGTCCAAGTTTGGTTGTTGGAAGCATCTCGAATGGTTACCCAGTAAATAAGACTTCAAATAGTAGTGGCTTGTGGTATTACACAACTAATATCAGCAATGCTGCTGCGGGGAGTAATACGGCAGTTACTTTGTATAGTGCAAATTACATCAGGTGGTATTATGGTCCGACAGGACATAGTGTTCAGTCACGACTTCAGGTTGCCAAGGATGCTGTGAAGGGATTGATATCTTCAACTCCTGGTGTTGATTTTGGGTTGGCTGTATATAATTACAATGACAGTAATGGTTCGAAAAATGGTGGACGTATTGTTCGACGTATTCTAAGTAACGATACCGATATCGGTAATGGTGTTACGGCAGAACAGAATTTATTGTCGACCATAGATAGCCTTGGGGCGGAAACTAATACGCCGCTATGCGAAACGCTGTATGAGGCCTATCGTCTATTTGGTGGCCGGTCAGTGTATTATGGTGATGACGATAGTTCACGAACTCCTGCTCGGGATACATTAGCAGAGAACCCTGTCGGAACCTATAAAGCGCCTTATGATAAATGTTCTAACAATGGCTATGTTATTTATATAACTGATGGTGAGCCAACCCAGGACACCAATGCCAACTCGTTAGTGCAGGGGTTGCTGGATAATCTCAATGCGACTGAAAAAGCTGCATATGGTACAACTGTTGGATATGGCAGTAGTGGAAGCACCAGCTATATTGCTGCACTGGCTGGCTATATGAAAAACAAGGATATAAACCCAGGCTCGTCGGGAGTTCAGACAGTTACAACATTTACAGTTGGATTTGGTGATGATGCTGTTACTGGTGCTGGTAACCTGTTAGCGGAAACAGCTCGCCGTGGTGGCGGACTATATTATCCTGCGACCAGTGCCGAAGCACTCAGTCAGGCGCTGAAGTCATCTTTGCTTGCCATATTGCGCATCAATACCTCTCTAGTCTCTCCCGCTATTGCAACAAATAACTTTGACCGGACTAGAAGTCTGAATAATATCTACTATGCCATGTTTGAACCTGATACTGGTCCGCGATGGAAAGGTAATCTGAAAAAGCTGGTCTTGTCTGACAAGGGATATGTAGTTGATACCACTACATTACCGGCGATAAAGAGTGATGGCACAATTCTAGAGGGGGCCAGAACTTTTTGGTCATCAGAGGATGACGGTAATCTGGTTGCAAAAGGTGGTGTGCAGGAGATGCTTGCCGATAAAAGCAACCGCAATATTTATCTCATCAATGACAAGGCATCGCCCAAACGCTTGGATAGTTTTACTCGCAGCAATGCCCAGACAATGGCTGGCAGTGCTGAGGCGCTACGTTCACTGATGCAGTTATCTGACGTCTCTGAGCTGGATAATATGTTCAGCTGGATCACTGGTAGTGATGTCGACAATGAAGATAACGACAGCAGTACGACAATCAGGAAATATATATTGGGTGATCCCCTGCACTCCAGACCTTTAGTCATCAACTACGGTTGTACGGTTGCACAAGGACAGACTAGTTGTACCCCGGACTTGCGAATTGTCATGGGCACCAATGCCGGTTTTCTGCATATGTTCAAGGATCTTGGTTCATCTGTTGATGAAACCTGGGCCATGATGCCTTATCCGCTGTTAGCCACTCAAAAAGCATTACGGCAAAATAGTGAGTCATCTGCTCACGTATTTGGTGTCGACTCATCTCCCGTAGCACTCATCAAAGATGCTAACCAGAATGGTGTGATAAAAGCATCAGAGGGCGATTATGTCTGGATGTTTGTCGGGTTGCGTAGTGGTGGTAAAAACTATTATGCCTTTGATATCACGAATCCCGATGCACCAACACTGAAATGGCCTATCACTCCAGACTCGAATGGTTTTTCGCAATTGGGGCAGACTTGGTCTGTCCCTGAAGTGGCATTTGTTCCCGGTGTTACCGACCCGGTAGTGATTTTTGCCGGTGGTTATGATCTGAATAAAAGTACTCTCGGGCTGGGCAGTTCTGATAGTAGTGGAGCTGGTATTTATATAGTGAATGCCAATTCAGGTGCGTTGATATACAGTGCAACACCTGCTGCCAACAGTACGACAAACCTGCAAGTCAGCACCATGCTGGACAGTATGCCCGGTGGTGTGGCGACTCTTGATAGTGATGGCGATGGTAAAGTCGACCGTATTTATGCCAGCGATACTGGCGGAAATATCTGGCGAATGGATTTGCCAGGAACCAATAAAACAGATTGGAGTGTATTCAAATTTGCCAGTCTGGGTTCCGACACACAGCAAAGTGAAGATCGGCGTTTCTTCACTCAACCTGTATTGGTAAGAACAATCAACAAGGGGTGGGAAGTAAAAAATAGCCAGTATGTTTATAGCGAACGCCCCTTCGATGCGGTCTTGATTGGTTCTGGTGACCGTAACCGCCCATCATCAGAGTCGACCGCAAACAATGCCTATTTCATGCTGCGGGACTATCAGGTTGTACCAAAATCCTATCGCACAGTCACTCCGCCATCGGCAATCACTATTGATCAACTATACGATGTAACGACAGACCCGTTCCTTGGCAAAACCGATGCACAGATATTGACGATAAAGAAAAATCTGACCAGCAAGATGGGGTGGAAATATTGGCTGGATGAGACTGGAGAGAAGTCGATGGGGGCTGGGGTTGTCCTTCAGGGCAAACTTTACTTCACCTCGTTCCTGCCGCAGGTTCAATCTTTTGAGGAGTGCACCATCCAGTCGATAGGTGCCATGCGGCAATACATGGTCGATATGCACTATGGCACATCATTCCGCTATACGGTCGACCAGGCTGGTAATCAGTCTCCGGAACGTTATGTCGAGGTCAATAATAAAGTGGCTGATGACCTCGTAGTTCATGCTGGTGATGATGCCAAGATCCGTATTATCGGTGGTGCTCCGGGTGAGGAAGTTATTCTGAAAGATGACGGAAATAACCAACCTACCCGCTGTACCGGGGCAGGACAATGTTCAGAGGGGGCCGATGAGGCCGAAATGGATATGACTCCCAAGAAGATATATCTCTACGAGGATGAACCCCAATGAAAGCGAATATGCTGTTGTTGACTCTGCTGGGCGTTAGCTGCGCCCATGCAGCGGTAGATCGTAAGTGCTATGTCGAACTGGATAATGGGGCGAATGTTGTATTACAGGGGGCTATTGCGGATAACAAAAAGCCTGAGATTGCCTTTCAGGAGAAGGGTTTTGAGATAAATGGGCAGCTGCTGATGGTGAGGAAAGTGCTGGAATGTCAGCCTGTCGATCGGCCTTTCACTCTCGAGTCCGCACGAAAACAAGAGAAAGAGCAGCCAAGGTAGCAGTAGTGCAAGATGATTGGCTCAAGGGCAGATTGTTGTGGTGTCTGTCCTGCTACTGCGGCCAGAAACGGCAATAACCAGGTCAATCTCCGGTTCTTGGCTCACACAGACTTTAATGGTCATATTGGTGCCCAGGCTGGTACCGTCTGGCGCAAACAGAACCCGGGTTCTGGTCGAAGTGATGGCTGCGCTGGATGAAAAGGCTGGGGTACGTGCCAACTCTGTTTCACCGTTATCAAGTTGGGAGTTGTTATTGGTATCGGCAAATACCAATAACTGTGTTGAATTGCTGGAAACACACTGGCTTGCGTTGTTGATTAGACACGCGCTTACGGTTTGCTGCTCGCTGATCGCTTCGTTACGCGCGAAGCGCAGGTGTTTCATCAACCGTTCACTTTCATAGTTGGCGGTGTTCTCTTTGAGCAGGTCGCTTAGGGCAGGAATACCAATGACAAGTAGTATGACCCCCAATGCAATGGCGATCATCAGCTCCAGCAAGGTAAATCCGCGTTGTTTCATGGTGGCCTGAGGTGTGTCGTTCCGTGACTATCTACAGCTTATCCTTACTGCCGATGGCTGTCACATGGTTACACCAGTCTTGAACTGGCAGATCGCCCCCCTTTTCTTTATCATTCCCCATCATTTTCGAATTCAAGATGCATCGCCATGGCAAAAGCCCTCTCTCTGATGCTTGCCCAGTTGAATCTGACGGTAGGCGCCATCGAAGATAACACTGACAAAGTGCTCGCTGCGGCCGCTCAAGCCGAGCAGCAAGGTGCCGATCTGCTGGTTTGTTCCGAGCTGGCCCTGACCGGCTATCCACCGGAAGATCTGCTGCTGCGCGCCGATCTGATGATCCGGGTCGATTCCGCGCTGGCTCGCATTGCCGAATGGCAGGGGACCTGCGCCATTTTGGTCGGGCATCCTTGGCGTGAAGGGGAGGCGCTCTATAACGCAGCCTCCCTCTATGAGCACGGCAAGCTGATTGCCCGTTACTTCAAGCAGGACTTGCCCAACTACGGGGTATTCGACGAGAAGCGCTACTTCACCGCCGCGACCGAAACTTGTGTGGTTCCCTTCCGTGGTCACAATCTGGGTCTACTCATCTGTGAAGACCTCTGGCAGCCGGGCCCGGCGCTGGCCGCCAAGGCGGCAGGAGCCGAGTTGCTGCTCACCATCAATGCGTCGCCCTACGATCAGGAGAAACCTTGGATCCGCCGCGAACTGATGACTGAGCGCTGCGATCAGACCGATCTGCCGCTGGTCTACCTCAATCAGGTATGCGGTCAGGACGAGCTGATTTTTGACGGCTGCTCCAAGGTGTTCAACAGCCAGGGCGAGTTGACCCACAAATTGGCACCGTTTGCCGAAGAGCTGGCGCTGGTACGCTTTGCCGATGGTCAGCCGGTGAAAGAGCGGGAACCGGCTGCGCCGCTGGAGCCGTTGGCCGAGACCTATCAGGCTCTGGTGCTGGCGGTGCGCGACTATGTCACCAAGAACGGTTTCCACGGTGCTGTGCTGGGCCTCTCCGGCGGCATCGACTCGGCGCTGACGCTGGCCATTGCGGCCGATGCCATCGGTGCTGACAAGGTGCAAGCGGTGATGATGCCGTTCCGCTATACCGCCCAGATGAGCGTGGAGGATGCCAAGGAGCAGGCCGAGCGGATGGGGGTCGAGTTCAACATCATCTCCATCGAGCCCATGTTCGAAGGATTTATGGCTCAACTGGCGCCGCTGTTTGAAGGTACCGCCCGCGACACCACCGAAGAGAACCTGCAGGCGCGCTGCCGTGGGGTGCTCTTGATGGCGCTTTCCAACAAGCGTCGTCGCATCGTGCTGACCACCGGCAACAAGAGCGAAATGGCTGTCGGCTATGCCACGCTGTACGGTGACATGGCGGGCGGTTTTGACGTGTTGAAAGATGTGCCCAAGACGCTGGTCTTCAAGTTGTGCGAATATCGCAACTCGGTCGACTACGTGATCCCGCAGCGGGTTATCGACCGCCCGCCTTCAGCAGAGCTGGCGCCGGATCAGGTGGATCAGGACAGTCTGCCGCCGTACGACATCCTTGATGCCATCCTCAAGCGCTACGTGGAAGAAGATGCCTCCGTGGCCGATATGGTGGCGGAGGGCTTCGAAGAGGCGGTGGTACGCAAGGTGATCCGGCTGGTTGATCTCAACGAATACAAGCGCCGTCAGGCGGCGGTTGGGCCCCGCATCACGGCCCGCAACTTTGGTAAGGATCGCCGTTATCCCATTACTTCCGGGTTTGGCAAACAGAACTGGTAAGGAGTCACCATGAAGAAGATTGAAGCCATCATCAAACCGTTCAAGCTGGACGATGTGCGCGAGGCCTTGGCCGAGATCGGCATCAACGGCATGACCGTATCCGAAGTCAAAGGCTTCGGCCGCCAGAAGGGCCACACCGAGCTCTATCGCGGAGCCGAGTACATGGTCGACTTCCTGCCGAAAGTGAAGGTGGAGCTGGTGGTGCAGGATGAGGATCTCGATGCCTGTTTGGAAGCGATCCAGAACACCGCCCGCACCGGCAAGATTGGTGACGGCAAGATCTTCGTTTGTGAGGTGGAACGCGTCATTCGTATCCGTACCGGCGAAGAGAACGAAGACGCTATCTGATGTCGTTTTTGCCTCGTTATGTTCAGGAGAGCAAAACAAATTCTGCTCTGATGTCCCGAAAACGCATCGTGGCGGTGGCAGGCCTGCTGCTAGTACTCACAGCGTGCAGTACCCGCCCGCCGGCCCAGCCGGAAAACTTGTGCCAGATCTTTCGCGAAAAGCCGGAGTGGCACAAGGCAGCGCTCAAGATGAACGAGAAGTGGGGAACCCCGATCCACGTGGTGATGGCCATGATGTATCAGGAGTCCTCCTTCGTACACGATGCCCAGCCCCCGATGGAGTATTTCCTCTTTATTCCAACCGGGCGGGCGAGCTCGGCTTATGGCTACGCTCAGGTGAAAGACGAGACCTGGGCTGATTACCAGCGAGAGACCGGCAATAGCTGGAGCGATCGCGATGACTTTGCCGACGCCATCGATTTTATGGGCTGGTACACTAACAAGGCCCAGCGGCTCAATGGCACCTCCAAGTGGGATGCCTATGGCCAGTATCTCAATTATCACGAAGGGTGGGGTGGCTATCGGCGTGGCAGCTATCGCAGCAAGGGGTGGTTGATGAATACCTCGCGCAAGGTAGAAGCTCGCGCCCAGCGCTACGGCGCCCAGTATCGACAATGCAAGGATCAGCTCTCCCGCGGGGGCTGGTTCTGGTAACCCAATCAGGAGTCAGAAATGCCGTTATTGGACAGTTTTACCGTTGACCACACCCGTATGGAAGCGCCAGCGGTGCGTGTGGCCAAAACCATGCAGACCCCGAACAAAGACACCATTACCGTGTTCGACCTGCGTTTCTGCGTACCGAACCAGGAGATCCTCTCCGAGCGCGGTATCCATACGCTGGAGCACCTGTTCGCTGGTTTTATGCGTGATCACCTGAACGGCAACGGCGTGGAGATCATCGACATCTCCCCCATGGGCTGCCGTACCGGCTTCTACATGAGCTTGATTGGTGCGCCGGATGAAGCCCGTGTTGGTGCAGCCTGGCTGGCAGCCATGAGCGACGTGCTGACCGTGCAGGATCAGGCCAAGATCCCCGAGCTGAACGAGTATCAGTGTGGCACCTACAGCATGCACTCGCTGGAAGAGGCGCACGCCATCGCCCGTCATGTGCTGGAGCGCGGCGTTGGCGTCAACCGTAATGACGAGCTGGCACTGCCGGAAGAGAAGCTCAAAAGCCTCTAAGGCTATCGAGTCAAGATGAGAAAAACCGGTCAGCAATGCTGGCCGGTTTTTTATCGCTGTTTGCGTCGCATTGCGATGACTTGTTCACTTTCTCCGCTCTGCTAGGATGTTCTCCTGCTTGTGTTTCAACTGCGGGAGGGAGTGCCGATGAAAGGGGTGTTGCTACGCTGGTTGGCCCGTTACGGCGAGTGGTGTGAAGAGTGGGGACTTACTCAGGAGAACCGGCGCTGTTGTACGCCGGTTCGTTATGATGAGGAGCCATCGAAAGAGTGCAATCCCGGCAGTGATGATTCACTTACTGAAAATTGCGGGTCACGGCACCGGTAACGCTGTTGTATTCAAAGCCCAGGCCATTTGGGTAATCCGGGAAGCGACCGACAGAATCGCGCAGAATATAGCGGCAGTTATAGTGCACCTCGTTCCCTTCATCTTCATCCGGATGACCCGGGCCAATCATGGTGGAAAGGTAATCAGCCCGCTTCTGCACTGCGTCAGGCTGATCCGTTGACGCAACGCTCTGACTACCATCCAGCAGGTCGGTAAATAGCAGTCGGCAGTCTGACTGGTTGCTGACCGAGATATGGTTGCCCGATCCTGGCTGATAGGGCGTGTCTACCGGCTTGTTGTAATCTTCTTCGGAGCCCACTGGCCAGCCATAGCGGTTGATATCTATCGTGCTGTTGCCAAAACTGCTCAGGTTGTAGAGCGCGACGGATTGCCCCTTCACTACCACCGCCCAGCCGGCATTGGCCAGACGCGCCGCACTGGCAAAATTGCTCGCAGTCGCCGATACCATGCTTTTGAGCGCATCATCCTTGATATTGATAAAGCGGGGCAGGGCCACCACTGCCAGGATCCCCAGTACGATGATGACCAGCACCAGCTCAATCAGGGTAAAACCACGGTGTTTGTTGTTCATCATTTCCAATGACCCATTAAATCCCACAAACAGGTGTGAGTGATATGCAGCTGACAGATACCCATTGCCACCTCGATTTTCCTGACTTTGACGAGGACAGGGAGGCATTGCTGGCTCATTGCCAGGCATCCGGGGTGACGGAGTATATCATTCCTGCCATCACCGAGACCAACTGGCACCGTGTGATGGCGCTGGCCAACCAGCACACAGGACTGTGTTATGGCTTGGGTGTTCATCCCTGGTATGCCGGTGAACAAGAGGAAGGAGTAATAGATCGGCTGCAGGCGCTGGTATCGAGCCGTCCCGAGGGGCTGGTAGCCATCGGTGAGTGCGGACTGGATCTGCGCTCCCATGTACCTCAGGCGGGGCAGCTCGAGTTGTTCGAGGCACAGATCAAGCTGGCAGTCGATGTGGAGCTGCCATTGGTCATCCACTCGGTGCGAGCCAATGACACTGTGGCCAAGTTGCTGCGTCGCTTCAAACCGGTTCGAGGTGGTGTGATCCACGCCTTCAGCGGTTCGTTGCAACAAGCAGAGGCGTTCTGGCAGTTGGGCTTTTATCTTGGTGTCGGCGGGGTCATCAGCTATGAGCGGGCGAACAAAACCCGTGATGTATTTCGGGCCATGCCGCTTGAATCGCTGGTGCTGGAAACCGATGCGCCGGATATGCCGCTACAGGGGCGGCAAGGAGAGCGAAATACACCGGAAGCGCTGCCGGAAATTGCGGCGATATTGATGGGAATACGAGAAGAGCCTGCAGAGTATGTTTCAACTATGTTGCATGATAATACCGAGCGACTTTTCCGGCATCGCAAAAGGCAATGAAACATTGGTGTAACAAGTGGTTGAGCTATCAGGGAAAAAAATAAGCGTAAAAATCGTTTGCTGTCTAATTTTGTGACACTTGAATAATTTGATACCGATAAAATGTGACCAGCATTCTATTTTATCGGACTTTAATTAGTATAATGCGCACCCCTTGATTAGTTGGGTTTAGTTACAACTCGCTAACAAGCCAGGTGCTACTAGAGGAAGATAATAATGAATTTGTTCATGGGTCTGGTAGGGATGGCGACGCTCGTCCTTATCGCGGTGCTGTTCTCCAGCAACCGCAAGGCAATCAACGTCCGTACCGTAGCCGGTGCGTTTGCAATTCAAGCCGGTCTGGGGGCGTTTGTACTTTATGTACCGGTAGGGCGCGATATTCTGGTCGGTGTATCCGATGCAGTCTCCAGCGTCATCAGCTACGGCCAGAATGGTATCGAATTCCTGTTCGGTGGTCTGGTCAGCAACAAGATGTTTGAAGTGTTCGGTGGCGGCGGCTTTATCTTTGCCTTCCGTGTTCTGCCGGTCATCATCTTCTTCTCTTCCCTGATCGCTGTGCTCTACTACCTGGGCATCATGCAGATGGTCATCAAGTTGCTGGGCGGTGGTCTGCAGAAAGTGCTGGGCACTTCCCGTACCGAATCCCTCTCCGCGACTGCCAACATCTTCGTAGGTCAGACTGAAGCGCCGCTGGTGGTTCGTCCCTACATCTCCAAGATGACTGACTCCGAGCTGTTCGCGGTCATGTGTGGTGGTCTGGCATCTGTTGCCGGTTCCGTACTGGCTGGCTACGCCTCCATGGGCGTCAAGATGGAGTACCTGATCGCTGCCTCCTTCATGGCTGCACCGGGTGGTCTGCTGTTCGCCAAGCTGCTGGTACCGGAAACCGAGACCCCGAACTACGACGAAAGCTCCGCTGATGCCGAGCTGGACGACAAGCCGGCCAACGTGATTGACGCCGCCGCTGCTGGTGCTTCTGCCGGTATGCAACTGGCTCTGAACGTCGGCGCCATGCTGCTGGCCTTCATCGGCCTGATCGCCATGATCAACGGTATCTTCTCCGGTGTGGGTGGCTGGTTCGGTTATCCGCAACTCTCTCTGGAACTGCTACTGGGCTGGATCTTCTCCCCGCTGGCTTTCCTGATCGGTGTGCCCTGGAGCGAAGCTGTGGTTGCAGGTTCCTTCATCGGTCAGAAACTGGTGGTGAACGAGTTCGTGGCTTATCTGAACTTCGCTCCGTACCTGAAAAACGAGGTGCTGATCAACGGTGTGGCCATGTCCGATCACACCAAGGCGATCATCTCCTTTGCCCTGTGTGGTTTTGCCAACCTCTCCTCCGTTGCCATTCTGCTGGGTGGTCTGGGGTCCATGGCACCGAACCGCCGCGGCACCATTGCGAAATTTGGTCTGAAAGCCGTACTGGCTGGCTCTCTGTCCAACCTGATGTCTGCGACCATCGCAGGTTTCTTCCTGGCACTGTCCGGCATGTAATATCAGCCTGACTGACAGGGTATAAACACGAACGCCACGGCATCTGCCGTGGCGTTCGTGTATGGAGCGGTGACAACCGTTTTCCTATCTAAACTAATAATAAAATGAGTCAAATCGGAGGTTATATGAATGAAGTGCTACTGGCGATGGTGGCTGGCTTTATAGTCGGTTTGTTGTTTTCTTTCCTCAAATTGCCGATCCCGGCACCTCCCGTTTTGTCAGGGGTGATGGGAATTGTCGGGGTCTATCTGGGGGGGCTGGCCTACTCCTGGATCCTGACGCGCTTCTTTTCGTAAGGCATTTTTGAATGCGGATTTGCCAGATGTGAGGTACCTCTGAAAATGGCAAATCCGGCTTGCAAACAGGGGGTATCTCGGCTGAAATAGGCGTTGCCAGCAGGGTGCTGGCAATGACTAATGCTCGATGAAATCGGGTGTTGGCGGTCAAATGGAATTGATTGGGAAGTCGGGTCGGAGTTGCTCTGCCTTTCTCAAGTCTTCATGGAACCAAGTCCGCACTTTTGTAAGAAAGTGACAGGGCTCTTGCCTTATTTACAGTCGTTGTGCCTCAGCCTTCGCACTGTAATTCCATTCCCGTATAGCTGGGAATTGCTACTGTTATCTCCTTTTTGGAGCTTGTGGTGGTGCCCGGTTATCTGGATCAAATCGAGACTTTGGAGAACAGAATGAGTGATCTGAAACTGGCCGCCCAGCGCGCCCTGAACCTGATGGACCTGACCACCCTGAACGATGACGATACCGATCAGAAGGTGATCGATCTGTGCCACAAGGCCAAGTCACCGGCTGGCCTGACCGCCGCCGTCTGCATCTATCCCCGTTTCATCCCCATCGCTCGCAAGACCCTGCGTGAAATCGGCGCCGCCGACGTGCGCATTGCGACCGTGACCAACTTCCCGCACGGCAACGACGACATCGAGATCGCCGTGGCCGAGACCCGTGCCGCTGTCGCCTACGGTGCCGATGAAGTGGACGTGGTATTCCCGTACCGCGCGTTCATGGCCGGCAACGAACAGATCGGTTTTGATCTGGTCAAAGCCTGTAAAGAGGCCTGTGGTGCCAACGTTCTGCTGAAAGTGATCATCGAAACCGGCGAACTGAAAGAAGAAGCGCTGATCCGTCGCGCTTCCGAAATCTGTATCGATGCCGGTGCCGACTTCATCAAGACCTCCACCGGCAAGGTGCCGGTCAATGCGACTCCGGAAGCTGCGCGCATCATGATCGAAGTGATCAAGGCCAAGAACCCGAAAGTCGGCTTCAAGCCGGCCGGTGGCGTGAAAGATGCCGCCGTTGCGGGTCAGTACCTGGCCATGGCCGAAGAGATCCTCGGCAAGGACTGGGTATCTGCCCGTACCTTCCGCTTTGGTGCATCCAGCCTGCTGGCCAGCCTGCTGGCCACTCTGGGGCATGGCGACAAGCCGGCCAACACCAGCGGTTACTAATAGGTTGATGAGAGGGCGGACTGCTGTCCGCCCTGTTAAGCCCCCACCTGTGGTGTGCGGGCAAGGATTCAGGCTTGTGTAACGCCAGCAATGGCGGAGGGAATGAAAGATGTTTTTGCCTCAAGAGATTATTCGCAAGAAGCGCAACGGTGAAGCGCTCAGTACCCAAGAAATTCAATTCTTCGTTCAGGGCATTACCAACAACACCATCGGCGAGGGGCAGATCGCCGCGCTGGCGATGGCGGTCTACTTCAAAGACATGACCATGGATGAACGGGTTGCCCTGACCTGCGCCATGCGCGACTCCGGCATGGTATTGACCTGGGATCACCTTAATCTGGGTGGTCCGATTGTCGACAAGCACTCCACCGGTGGGGTGGGTGACGTTGTCTCCCTGATGCTTGGCCCGATGGTCGCCGCCTGCGGTGGTTTCGTACCTATGATCTCCGGCCGTGGCCTGGGCCACACCGGCGGTACCCTCGACAAGCTGGATGCCATCCCCGGCTACCAGACCTCGGTCGACAACGATCGTTTCCTGAAAGTGGTGAAAGAGGCGGGTGTCGCCATCATCGGCCAGACTGGCGATCTCGCCCCGGCCGACAAGCGTATCTATGCAGTACGTGACATCACTGCCACCGTCGAATCTGTTGCCATGATCACCGGCTCCATCCTCTCCAAGAAGCTCGCCTCCGGGCTCGAAGCGCTGGTGATGGATGTGAAAGTGGGCTCCGGTGCCTTTATGCCGACCTTCGAAGCCTCCGAAGAGCTGGCCAAGAGCATCGTTGCCGTGGCCAACGGCGCTGGCTGCCGCACCTCTGCGCTCTTGACCGATATGAATCAGGTACTGGCCTCCAGCGCTGGTAACGCGGTGGAAGTGCGCGAAGCGGTGCGCTACCTGACCGGTGAATATCGCAACCCACGCATCCACGAAGTGACCATGGCGCTGTGTGCCGAGATGCTGATCTCCGCAGGTCTGGCCAGCGACGAGCGCGATGCCCGCGCCAAGCTGCAGGCGGTACTGGATAACGGCAAGGCTGCCGAGATCTTCGGTCGCATGGTGGCTGGCCTGGGTGGCCCTGCCGATTTCATGGAGCGTTACGACGCTTACCTGCCCAAAGCCGCCATCGTGCGCCCGGTCTTCGCGGCCAACAGCGGCTTCGTGACCGCCATGGATACCCGCGAACTGGGTCTGGCCGTGGTCGCCATGGGCGGTGGTCGCCGCGCTGCCGGTGACAAACTTGATTATGCGGTTGGTCTGACCGACTTTATCCGCCTGGGTCAGAGCGTCGATGCTGACAAGCCGATCGCGATGATCCACGCTCAGACTGAAGAGCAATACGCTCAGGCTGCCAGCATGGTGCAGGCGGCTATCCGGATTGGTGGCGAGCGGCCCGAGGCACTGCCTGAAGTGTACCGCCGTATCACCCTGGCTGATTTGTAACAAGGGGAAGTCCCATGAAACGTACCTTTATCCTGATGATGGACTCTTTCGGTATCGGCGCTGCCGCCGACGCTGACAAGTTCGGAGACACGGGCGCCAATACCCTTGGCCATATCGCCAAGGCGTGTGCGGCTGGTGAAGCGCAGGGCCGCGGTGCCCTCAATCTGCCAAACCTGAGCAAGCTGGGCCTCGGCCACGCTTGCGAACAGGCCTCTGGCACCTTCCCGGCAGGTCTTAAGAAAGATATCGAGGTGGTCGGTGCCTACGGCTACGCTCAGGAGCTCTCTTCCGGCAAGGACACTCCGTCCGGTCACTGGGAGATCGCCGGTGTGCCCGTACTGTTCGAGTGGGGCTACTTCAAGGATCACACCAACAGTTTCCCGCAGGAGCTGCTGGACGCCATCGTCGAGAAGGCCGGTCTGCCCGGTTATCTCGGCAACTGCCACGCTTCCGGTACCCAAGTGCTGGACGATCTGGGCGAAGAGC
This sequence comes from Aeromonas sp. HMWF016, assembly GCF_963878195.1. Lineage (NCBI taxonomy): Bacteria > Pseudomonadati > Pseudomonadota > Gammaproteobacteria > Aeromonadales > Aeromonadaceae > Aeromonas > Aeromonas sp. HMWF016. Next base: position 68,489 of record NZ_CAWNWX010000024.1, on the reverse strand, counting down.
ACATGCGCACCGGCAAGCCGATCCTCTATACCTCTGCCGACTCGGTGTTCCAGATCGCCTGTCACGAAGAGACCTACGGCCTTGAGAAGCTCTATGAGCTGTGCCACATCGTGCGCGAGCTGCTGGAGCCCTACAACATCGGCCGCGTTATCGCGCGTCCGTTCGTGGGCAGTGGCAAGGGCAACTTCAAGCGTACCGGCAACCGTCACGACTACTCCGTGCTGCCGCCGGCACCGACCGTGCTGGACTACATGAAGGACGCGGGTGGTCAGGTGGTTTCCATCGGCAAGATCGCCGACATCTATGCCCAGCAGGGTATCACCAAGCAGGTGAAGGGGACCGGTCTGACCGAGCTGTGGGATCGTACTCTGGAAGAGGTGAAAGCGGCCGGTGACCAGACCATCGTCTTCACCAACTTCGTCGACTTCGACTCCTCCTACGGCCACCGTCGCGACGTGAAGGGCTACGCCGATGCGCTGGAGTATTTCGATTCCCGCCTGCCGGAGCTGTTCGACCTGCTGCAGGATGGCGACGTGGTGGTGCTGACCGCAGACCACGGTTGTGACCCGACCTGGAGCGGCACCGACCATACCCGCGAGTACATCCCGGTACTGTTCTACGGCAAGCCGGTCAAGGCTGGTTCCGTCGGCCGTCGCGAGACCTTTGCCGACATCGGCCAGAGCATTGCGGCGTACCACGGTCTGCCCAAACTGGCGTACGGTACCAGCTTCCTGTAATTTACCCGCCCGCCACTCCGGTGGCGGGCAATTTTAATAAAGACAATAAAACTCAACCCAAGTGTGAAGGAATCAAGAGAATGGCAACTCCTCATATCAATGCGAAAGATGGCGCCTTTGCTGATACCGTGCTGATGCCGGGCGACCCCCTGCGCGCCAAGTACATCGCCGAGACTTTCCTGGAGAACGTCGAGCAGATCTGCGACGTGCGCAACATGTTCGGTTTCACCGGTACCTACAAGGGCCGTCGTATCTCCGTAATGGGCCACGGCATGGGTATCCCCTCCTGCTCCATCTACGCCAAAGAGCTGATCACCGATTACGGTGTGAAGACCCTGATCCGCGTCGGCTCCTGCGGTGCCGTGCGTGAAGACGTGAAACTGCGTGACGTGGTGATCGGTATGGGTGCCTGCACCGACTCCAAAGTAAACCGTCTGCGCTTCAAGGATCACGACTTCGCAGCCATCGCCGACTTCGATCTGGTTGCCAATGCTGTGCAGGCTGCCAAGAACAAGGGCGTTGCCGTGCGCGTCGGTAACATCTTCTCCGCCGACCTGTTCTACACCCCGGATCCCTCCATGTTCGACGTCATGGAAAAATACGGCATCCTGGGTGTCGAGATGGAAGCTGCCGGTATCTACGGCGTGGCCGCAGAGTACGGCGCCAAGGCACTGACCATCTGCACCGTCTCCGACCATATCCGTACCGGTGAGCAGACTACCTCTGAAGAGCGTCAGCTGACCTTCAACGACATGATCGAAATCGCACTGGATTCCGTCCTGCTGGGCGACAAGTAATCCCCTTGCGAATAAAAAACGGCGGCCTGCGGGCCGCCGTTTTTTTATCTGCTCTCTGTCCGGGCCATCAGTTTTCCGGTGGCGGGGAGGGGGGCGCACTCTTTTTCTTGTGCTTGCGCACCCGCATGTAGTTGCGGCGAATGCCGTAGGAGATAAGCACCCCGGCCAGCAGGGCGACCAGCAGCATCAGTCGCTGTTTCTCCTGTGTCACCTTGAGCCGGGTATCTTTGTCCGCCAGCATCTGCTGCTCTTCCAGCGTGATGCGCAGATAGCCGAGGGTCTGGGCTCCGTCCTGGATCTCCTGCACGAACTGGATGCGTCCCTTGCCCTGCTCCGGCATCGACTTGTTGTCGCTGCCGATGGGGAGCAAGCTCTCCAGCGGAACGGCCTGATCCGACTGGGCGAGAGGGATGCCGCGTCCATCATAGAGGGTGACATCGAGGATCTCCGGCTCGGTCGCCAGATCCCGTGCCAGCCGCTCCAGCTCGCTGCTGTTGTCCTCCTTGATCCAGCGCTTCATGTCGCGGGCGGCATAGGCGACCAGCGCCTGGGCGCGGTTGCGCGCTTCGCTGTGCAGGGCGGCCTGACTCTCTCCCTGCATATGGAGGAGCACAACCAGTACCCAGCAGCCGAGCAGCAGGCCGGCTACCAGACTGAGCACACGTTTGATGGGAAGATGACGCTGCAAGCGCGAGACCTCATGCTGACCGGGAGTTGCGGGATCTTGGCGCTTGCCTGCGCAAAAAGCAATACGCTACTCTGGGCCACTATTGTTAACCCCTTGATCACCATGGAAGGCGTATCGCTTATGTTGTTGTCCCGGCTCCCCACCTCCTTATCCGAATGGCCCGCCCACCTGTCATCTTCCCCCTGGTGGCAGCTGACCCCGGATGCCCTGCAACCGATCGGAACGCCTCTTGCGGCTGGCTGGCTGGTACTGTTTGGCAAGGCTCTGGGGCCGGCCTCTCTGGAAGAGCTGGCGCCCCTGTTGGCTGAGCACGGGGTGACGGCGACTCTCTATCCGGTGACCGAAGTCGCGGGTTGCCCGTTGCTGCTGCTCGGTACCGACCGCTTCTCGCCCGAGCTGGTGGCCGCGCTCAAGGAGAGGGAGTGGGAGATCGATCTCTGCCATCTGCCCGCTCTGCCTACTCTGAGCGAGCCTGGCCTGCTGGTGATGGATATGGACTCCACTGCGATCCGCATCGAGTGCATCGACGAGATAGCACGGCTGGCGGGGGTGGGCGATCAGGTTGCCGCGGTGACCGCGGCCGCCATGCAGGGCAAGCTGGAGTTTGCCGACAGTCTGCGCAATCGGGTTGCGCTGCTTGAGGGGGCGCCCGTCGCCATCCTCGACGAGGTAGCGGCGTGGATGC
>NZ_CAWNWX010000024.1:30451-65560 GCF_963878195.1 Aeromonas sp. HMWF016 | reverse complement strand
GGCGTGTGGCCATCGCTTCCGGCGGTTTTACCCGCTTTGCCGGCCAGTTGCAGCGGGAGCTGGGGCTCGATGCCATCTTCGCCAACGAGCTGGCGGTGGAAGGGGGCCAGCTGACCGGTAAGGTGAGCGGGCGCATCGTCGATGCCAGCGTCAAGGCCGAGGTGTTGCAGCAGCTGGCGGCCGAGTATGCCATTGCGCCCGCCCAGACCGTGGCCATCGGCGATGGCGCCAACGATCTCAAGATGATGGCGGTGGCGGGTCTTGGCATCGCCATCCATGCCAAGCCGCTGGTGCGGGCTCAAGCGGCTGCGACCCTCAACCATCATGATCTGGAGGGGGTGCTCTGCCTGCTTGCGGCACGGGCGTGCAGCGAGCGGCGCTGGGATCGCCCCTGATATTGTTTCATGGAGGAAACCAATCGAAATGGAATTGTTGCAGCAATCACTCTTTGTCCCCTGTGGCGAGCATCAACTGCACGTCCGCCATATCAAACCGGGGGCGGCCGTTCATGGTGAACCCATCCTGATGGTGCACGGCGCCATCGAGAACGGTCGTATCTTCTACACCGAGTCAGGCAAGGGGTTGGCCTGCTTTCTGGCTCGCCACGGTTTTCAGGTCTATGTCGCCGATCTGCGCGGGCGCGGGCTCAGTACTCCCGCCATCGCCGAGCAGGCGGAGCACGGTCAGCATGAACTCATCACAGAGGATCTGCCCGCTCTGCACCACTGGATTGCCGCGCGCCACAATGGCTTCAAGGTGCACTGGGTGGCTCACTCCTGGGGCGGCGTCATCATGGCCTCTACGCTGGTGCGCTTTCCCGAACTGGCGGAGCAGGTGGCCAGCTTGCTCTTCTTCGGCACCAAGCGCGGAGTTTCAGTGCAAAATCCCGAGCGCTGGTTGAAGGTGGATCTGATCTGGAACCGGCTGGCCCCCTGGCTGGCTCGTCGCCGTGGTTTTCTGGCCGCTAGGGATCTCAAGATTGGTGCCGATGACGAGCCGCTGCGCTACCTGCAGGAGACCATCCCCTGGGTCAAGTGCGGCCCCTGGCAGGATCCCCACGACGGCTTTGCCTATGATGAGGCGGCAGCCCGGGTCAACTGGCCGCCGCTCTGGATGATCTCGGCCAAGGCGGACAAGGTGCTGGGCCACCCCACCGACGTGCGCCGTTTCAGCGACGAGATGGGCTCAAAGACCCGCCATACCAGGCTTGGTCGGGACAACGGCAACCGGCTCGATTACGACCATATCAATATGCTGACCGCCCCGCAGGCGCAGGAGGATCACTTCCCCCGGATCCTCGACTGGCTGCTGGATCCGCAGGCCGCGTGATAAAGAAACAGGGCGCATGATGCGCCCTGTTTCTTGTGGTCGGGATCAGTTGAGTGGAGGCGTGATACCCAGCCGGAACAGGGTCGCCTGGGTGGTGTCGGTCAGCTCGCCGACCCCGACGACGCTCCAGAGCTCCTCCTCCAGCTTTTTCGCCTTGTGAATGGCAAATTTGGCGATGTAGTCCAGCTCGTTGGCAATGAAGTTTGTGTCGGGGCGCCCGGTACGGGAGACGCCGACCAGCACCGAGTAGAACTCCCCTTCCTGTAGCGCCAGCTCGATAAACTGGCGCTTCTCCTTCACGCCAGTGAGCTCGCTGGCGAGACGGCTGCGGAAGATGGGCAGGCCAGCCCGGGTCTGGATGCTGGCGATGTAGACCTCCTCCTCCTTCGGCTTGTCCTCCCGCTCTATGCTGCGCAGCGGCGTCATCAGCAGCTCCTTGAGCAGCTCCCCCTGAAACAGCGGATAGAGGTTCTCCTGCTCCGGCAGCTCGGCGCAGGCGGTGAGCAGGCGTTGCAGGCTGCGCGGCTTGAGCGACTTGCCGATGGAGGCGGGTTTGGGCGCCCCCTTCAGCTTGTTGATGTAGACCGGCGAGTTGAACAGGTGGTGGGTGTAGATATTGCGCAGGGCGCGGGCCAGCCCGCGGTAACGGCGCTGCTCCTGCGCTGCCTTGAGCTTGTTCTGGTTGCTCTCGATCAGCAGGCTGAAGAACTGGCGACCGGTGTGGCGATCGGAATCCCCCTCGATGCAGAGATGCAGCACGGTACGGGTCATGTTGAGGCTGACCAGCCGATAGGAGAGATGCTGCAAATCCATGCTCTTGGAGAGCTCCTGCAAGCGGGGCAGGGCAATGGTCACCACATCGTTTTTCTCGCCGACAAACGCCTCTTCCAGCTCGATCTGCAGGCCATGGGCCGAGATGTCGCGAGTCCAGCCCAGCCAGGACTTGCCGTTGTGGTGGATGGCGACCGCCGTCTTGTGGATGTAGCGCAGCTCCTTGCGCAGCTGGACATAGTGCAGGGTCTCGATCTCGAAGGGGGCAACCCCCTGCTCGTGGCCAAAACGCTGCAACTCGTTGGCGTTGCTGCCAGGCTCCCCCTCCTGATAGAACTCTTCGCGCTGGGACTCCTGACTGATCTCCTGCAGCAGGCCGCAATAGCCGATCTGCTTGAGGCGCTCGAGCAGCAGTATGTCCTGCAACTGCGGGTTTTCGAGCCCCTGCAGCTGGCCGACATCCGCCTCGAGCAGTTCGCACGCCTCCAATGTGAATTTGTAGACGCGCCAGCTGGGGCGACGTGAGCCGACCTGAAAGAAGAGGGCGGTCAGGCCGCTCTGGCGCAGCTCCTCGGCGGTTGCCGAGAAGAAGTAGATATGGCTGCGCACCGTGTGAGTGAAGCAGTAGATGAGGGTTTCGCTGGTGGTGCCGGGGGCGGGGCAGAGTCGCTTCATCCGCTCGGCACTGAAGAGCCCCGCCAGCGCATCGCGGTTTTTCTCGTCACGCCAGTACTCCAGCAGATGCTGGTTGTTCTCGGTGCGCAGCGCTATCTCGAGGCAGGGACTGTCGCCGGTACCGAAGAAGAGCGGCATGCCGGTCATGCGCGGCAGGTAGAACTGCTCGTACCCCTTGATGATGGCGGCCGAGAGCAGGTAGTCGACGCTGACCCGGTAACGCACCTTGTTGACTTCGATGAACTCTTTCAAAAAAGCGTCAAAGGCGGGTTGCTCACCAGTGCGTACCAGTCGCAGCCAGAATTTCCCCTCTTTGCTCTCTTCCCCGAGGATCTGGTAGTTGACCGGTTGGTGCAGTACCGGGTTGGGGTTATCGCGCTCCAGCCCGGTGAAGAAGACCTCGACCTGAGCGCCGGTATGGTAACTGGGCAGATAGGGCACCGAGATGCGCATCCCGCCGAGGGAGAGATCGGAACTCTTGGCAAACAGCTTTTCACCATCCGGCAGCTTGAGCAGTACCGGCGAGCTGAAGTGCATCCGCTCCTGACGGCGGCCGTAGTAGCTGGCGAAGGCGATGGTATTGACATCGTATTGCCTGAACGGACTGGCCGGTGGGGTGAGGTGGCCATCGACGCGAGCGTGGTGCTGCTGTTTTTGCCACTGTTGCAGTGCCTCGTTGACCCCTATGGTATAGGCGTCACGGTAGAGATAGCACTGGGACTGAAACAGGTTGATTGCCTCGGCCGGCATGAAGTGGGTAATGCCGTCGAACTCATGGATCAGACACTCATCTGCCAGCTCATCGCGCATGTCGATGACCCTGCGGCACGGAGAGCATTTGCGTTTTAGCTCCATTTTGAGCAGAAAACGGCTGTTGCTGTTCTCTTCCTGGGTCATGCGGTTGAAGATCTCCTCGAAATCTTTCTCCCGCAACAAGGGGACAAGTTGTTCAATCAGATATTGTTGGTGTTCTGAATCCATGTGTTCCTGCCACGGAAAGTCACTTTTCCGATTCTGGGTTTGATCTGTCGGTCGCAAACAAGTATATCAAGCAGGAATTCATCCTGTCCCCGAGTTATCAATGGCCAAAAATAAAACTGCTTATGTTTGTTCCGAATGTGGTGCCGACTTCACACGCTGGCAGGGCCAGTGCAGTGAGTGCAAGGAGTGGAACACCATTACCGAGGTGCGCCTCGGGTCGGTGACTCCTGCCGGCAAGAGTGCCCGCTATACCGGTTATGCCGGTGCAATTGGCAGTCAGGTGCAGACACTGGCAGAGATAGCCACTACCGAGATCCCCCGTTTCTCCTCCGGTTTCAAGGAGCTGGATCGGGTGCTCGGCGGCGGCGTTGTACCAGGCTCTGCCATCCTTATCGGCGGCAACCCGGGGGCGGGCAAGTCGACCCTGCTGCTGCAGACCATGTGTGGTCTCGCAGAACGGATGAAAACTCTCTATGTCACCGGCGAGGAATCGCTGCAGCAGGTCGCGATGCGTGCCAACCGCCTTGGGCTACCCACCGACAAGCTGCGGATGCTCTCCGAGACCAGCGTCGAGCAGATCTGCCTGATTGCCCAGCAGGAGCAGCCGCAGATCATGGTCATCGACTCCATTCAGGTGATGCATGTGGCGGATGTGCAATCGTCCCCCGGTTCAGTCTCACAGGTGCGTGAAGCGGCGGCGCTACTGACCCGCTACGCCAAGCAGAACCATGTGGCCATCTTTATGGTGGGTCATGTGACCAAGGATGGCAGTCTGGCAGGCCCCAAGGTGCTTGAGCACTGCATCGACTGCTCGGTATTGCTCGATGGCGGCCATGATTCCCGTTTTCGTACCCTGCGCTCCCACAAGAACCGTTTCGGCGCGGTCAACGAGCTGGGGGTCTTTGCCATGACCGAGCAGGGGATGCGCGAGGTGAGCAACCCCTCCGCCATCTTCCTCAGTCGTGGTCAGGAGCAGGCGCCCGGTTCTATCGTCATGGTGATCTGGGAGGGCACCAGACCGCTGCTGGTGGAGTTGCAGGCGCTAGTGGACTACTCCCAGCTCTCCAACCCGCGCCGGGTGGCGGTGGGGATGGATCACAACCGGCTTGCCATGTTGCTGGCGGTGCTGCATCGCCACGGTGGGCTGCAGATGGCGGATCAGGATGTCTTCATCAATGTGGTTGGCGGCGTCAAGGTGGAAGAGACCAGTGCGGACCTGGCGCTGCTGCTGGCGATGGTCTCCAGCTTCCGCGACCAGTCGCTGCCAAAGGATCTGGTGGTGTTTGGCGAAGTGGGTCTTTCCGGCGAAATTCGCCCCGTGCCGTCCGGTCAGGAGCGACTGCAAGAGGCGGCGAAACACGGTTTCCGCCGCGCCATCGTGCCACACGCCAACGCCCCCAAGCACCCTATCGAGGGGATGGAAGTGGTGCCGGTCAAAAAGTTGTCTGATGCGCTTGAGGCGCTGTAAGCCGGTGCGGATAAAAGACTATGTCTTGGGATGGACGTAAATAAAAAGAGCGCCTTGGCGCTCTTTTCTATGGGCTGGAACCTGCCATCAGGGCTGGCTATGTTCCAGATGTTCGCTCAGCAGCTGCTCAAGCTCCCGGTGCAGCAGCTCCTCATCGCCCACATTGAGTTCGATCATCCGCCTCAGGTGAGTGGCGCTGTCGATGTCGATGTGATGACAGTAGAAGCCCAGCTTCTTGCTGGCCTCATGATTCAGCTCTACCTGCATTTTGATCTCGATGTCGCTGCCGCTCAGGACAAAGCTGAGCTGGTACTCTTTGTTGTCATTGCTTACCCAGTCATCAGGCCGGATTAGCAGCGCACCCTGCAGGGAAATATCGACAAGCTGAGTGCGCCACTTGCGTTCCCCCTGCGTGAGTTCAGCCATGGTCAAGTAGAGGATCCGTGCAAAACGGCGGCGCTCAGACATGCTTATCTCCTTGTATGCAATCAGTGCGGACCCGATGGTCATTGCTTTGAGTGTAATCCACCTTGATTGCCCGTATCTTGAACTTGCTCCGAAAATAGCGTTCAAGCCTGTTGTGCACTAAGGGATTCCACCACATGGAGTGCCTTGACCAGACGATCTTCCTGTTTGAAACGCTCCTCCAGCACCGGTCCCAGTTCGTTAAGGTCATCGTCGAGCAGCAGCAGCTGGGCTTCATCGGCCTCGCTGTATTTGTCGTTGAACTCGAGAGCAAGTTCGGTACTGGTACGGATATGGGGGTAGATGCGCTTGGCAAGCTCCAGCGTTTCGCCGCTGGCCTGCTCGAAGGCGGTGACCACGTGATTGTAGATCTCGAAGTGGCCTGCGCTGACGTAGTCGACCAGTCTGTCACAGAAGTGCTGCAGCTCTTCGGGTTTGGGTAGGCATCGCTGTTTGGTTCGGGCCGGGGTAAGGCCGGCCAGCCGCATGTATTCGACCAGCAGGGCTTGTCTTGCGTCCAGCCAGTCGTCGATAGCCTTGTGTTTTCCTGCCAGCGCCTGTTTGGTCTGTTCCAGTTTCGTCAACATAATCCCTCCATGGGGCAAGGCCGGGCGATTGATGGGGCTTCCTAGCCGTTTGAACAGTGACACATCCTATAACTAGGGAAAATCTGACCAAGCGTCAATAGGCTTGCCGGGATATTGTTAAGTGGTATTGAGGTGGGTGTCAAATTGAGCTTGTTGAATGGCGAGAGGCTGGTTGGTTCAGGTTTTTTCGAGGCTGGAATGTGACTTTTTCCGCAGATCTTGATGAAAACCCCAGCGTTTGACGCCCCCTGCTCGATAAAGCCTTTGCTTGAGCGTTTTTTTTTGCATAGAGTGACCCAGCGCTAAATGCCCGATCATAAAGGAAATGTTATGAACAAAGCTCAACTTGTCGATGCGATTGCCGCCAAAGCAGATCTGAGCAAAGCTCAGGCCAAAGTGGCTCTGGAAGAGATCATCAATGGTATTACCCAGAGCTTGAAAGAAGGTGATGCTGTGCAGCTGGTCGGTTTTGGCACCTTCAAGGTCACCCACCGCGCAGGCCGCACTGGCCGTAACCCGCAAACTGGCAAAGAGATCCAGATTGCTGCTGCCAACGTGCCTTCATTCGTGGCTGGCAAGGCTCTGAAAGACGCCGTCAAGTAAGTCTTAAAGTCTGTTTTGTCCAATGCCAGTCAGCTTGCTGACTGGCATTGTTTTTATTGGGGCTTTCGGTTTTACCCTTCCATCTCACCTACCTTGGTTTGCGCAAGAGCACTCTGCGCGTCAGGCCGTCTGCTGTGCGGTCGCTGGCAATGGCCAGATCCGCTCATACGCCCAAGTAAAGAGAATGATGTAGACGAGGTAGAAGGCAACGAAGCCGAGATCCAGCAGCAGCGCCTCCCACAACCCCAGTTCGAGCCAGAACATGACGCAGGGGAGGGAGAGCATCATAAAGCTCGCTTCGTAGCCAAACGCATGCAGGACGCGATCAAGAGGGCGTTTGTTGGTACGCCCGCACAGGGCCAGCAGCGCCTTGTCAAACAGCAGGTTCCAGCCATAGGTCCATGCAGTGGCGACAATCGAGAAGAAGATCGCCAGTGAACCGACCTCTGCCACGCCCTGGCCAAACAGCTGGCTGATAAGCGGGGCAACCATGGCCAGACCTATGCCTTCATAGAGAACCAGATAGCGGAGCCGATCCGAAGTGGTGCGCAGATGGGTACTACTCATGGGTGATGTGCCTCCTGTGGGAGGCGCATTCTAATGAGCGGTTGGCCAAAAATGAAGCAGTTTGTCGCTAGCCAGCTGCAGTGTGGCGTGTTTCCCGCCCTTATGCTGCCGGCGCTGTCACTTGGGTATGGAGCGTGAATCCCTCATCAGAAGGATTGAGCGTTACCCTGACCTCTCCCAACTCGGCGAGCGAGGCAACATGGGTACCGCCACAGGGAATGGTCACCTCCTGACCTTCCAGCGTGCAGTGCCAGTAGCGCGAATCGATGATCGCCTCGCCAGCGCGGCTACGGCGGATCTCGCCCCCGGCTGCGATCCAGTCGGCCAACTGCTGATTGACCTTCTCTGCAATCAGCGCCAGATCCGCCAGCAGCGCCTCGCTGTTGACCCCCTTCTTGCGCAGGCTCTTGCCGATGCGGTACTGCTCCCGCGAGCCGCAAGGTTCGACCCGCGAGCTCTGAATGGCGAGGCGGTCGAAGTCGGGCTGGCCCAGCGCATCGTGCTCGCTCACCTCCTTGCGCCAGTAGGGGATGAGCACCCGATTGAGGGCGAGCGCCGCCAAATGGCAGCCACTGTGGCCCAGACTCAGGGTGTGGCGTGCCGCTCTATCGACCTGCAACTCGATCCGACTGCCGATTGGCAAGGTGTGATCGCCCGCCAAGGGGTGTACCACGACGAACCGCCATCCCTCTGCACCCCGTTTGACCGGAATCTCGGCGTCGACGAACAGCTCGCCATCCGGGCTGATGGCCCCCATCCGGCAAGGGCCGATGGCGGCTTCGCCACCTTCCCAGCGAGCATGACCCATATCCCCCGGCTGATCGGGCCAGAGATGGCTTTGCGGATGAAAGGGGGTGAGGTCGGTGACCAGCAGCGTGGTTTCACCGCGCTGGCAGCAGACCACGCTGGCCTGCTCCTGATGATGGCCCAGTACGAAGCTGACTCGGGTATGTTCCATGGCAAGGCTCCCGCAACGATAAATGAGAAGAGAAAGCGGCAGCATACGCCAAAGTGCGAAGAGGCTCATTAACCAGAGTTAATGAACCTCTTGTTTGGTGACAGGTTGCTAGATCATGGCAACCAGCAGGTAGGCATTGAGCCCGATCACCAGCGCAACGATAAGACGGCCGATGGCTTGCGTGACCGGATGGTTGCGATGTTTTCCCATCAGCTCCCGATCGCCGGTCAGCATCAGCAGCGGGATCAGGGCCAGTGCGATGCCAAAACTCAGGATCACCTGGCTCAGCACCAGAATTTCTGTGGTGTTGAGCCCCATGGCGATCACCACAAAGGCGGGGGCCATGGTGATGGTGCGGCGCAGCCAGAGCGGGATGGTAAAGCGCACGAAGCCCTGCATCACCACTTGCCCGGCCAGCGTCCCCACCACGGTTGAGCTGATGCCGGACGCGACCAGCGAGAGGCCAAACAGGGTGGCTGCCGCCTGACCCAGCAGCGGGGTGAGGGTTTGGTAGGCTGACTCCAGCTCCGCCACCTGCTGGTGGCCCGAGCTGTGGAACGCCGCAGCTGCCATCGCCATCATCGCCAGATTGACGAAGCCGGCGATGGTCATGGCGATGGCCACATCGACCCGGGTGGTATGCAGCCGTTGGCTGACCGAGCCCTGCTCCTGCGTGTGCTGGGTCAGCGCCGAGTGCAGATAGATGACGTGTGGCATCACGGTGGCACCGAGCACACCGGCGGCCAGATAGACGGCCTCGCTGTTGGGCAGACCGGGGAAGAGAGCACCCTCCAGCAGACTCGGCAGATGGGGGCGGGAGAAGATCAGCTCGACGATGTAGGCCGCAGCAACAAACAGCAGCAGACCGCCCACTACGAACTCCAGCGGTTTCTGGCCGCGGGACTGTAACATCAGGATCCCCCAGGTCATCACTGCTGTGATGCAGGCTCCCTCCAGCAGGGTGACGCCGAGCAGCAGCTTGAAGCCGACCGCGGCGCCAATGAATTCAGCGAGATCGGTGGCCATGGCGATAATCTCGGCCTGTACCCAATAAGCCCACACTGCAGGCTTGGGGAGTCGATCACGGATATGTTCCGCCAGATTCTTGCCGGTGACGATGCCGAGTTTGGCGGAGAGAGTCTGCACCACCATGGCCATCAGGTTGGCCCACACCACTACCCAGAGCAGCTGGTAGCCGAAAGTAGAGCCGGCTTGAATATTGGTAGCGAAGTTGCCCGGATCTATGTAGCCAATGGCAGCGATAAAGGCGGGCCCGAGCAGGGTTAGTTTGAATTTGCGACTTGGAATCGTTGTAGTCAGTGTGGGTTGCATGGCATCACCCTCCATCAGGATATGGAGAGAGAATAGATCTAAATGATAATTGTTATCAATTGGTCTTTTGTATCATATCCATCGGGAAAAACTTTTGAGGTCGTCAGTTGCAGTGAGGGATGTGATTTCGTACAATACGCCGCCCTAGAAAAGCAGCGACTAAACACCATTATGTTCCTTGCCTCCGAGGTCTGGCTGCACCTGGGCGGAGGCTGAATTAATCCGTAAGGAGCTAAAATGCGTCATTACGAAATCGTCTTCATGGTTCATCCGGACCAGAGCGAGCAAGTTCCCGGCATGATCGAGCGTTACACCGGCGCCATCACCACTTCCGGTGGTACCATTCATCGCCTGGAAGATTGGGGCCGTCGTCAGCTGGCTTACCCGATCGACAAACTGCACAAAGCCCACTACGTTCTGATGAACGTAGAAGCAGAGCAAGCCGTTATCGATGAGCTGGAAACCAACTTCCGCTTCAACGATGCCGTTATCCGCAACATGATCATGCGCACCAAGCACGCCGTGACTGAAGTTTCTCCGATGGCCAAGGCCAAAGAAGAGCGCTTCACCCGTCGTGACGACGAGCGCCGCGAAGAAGCTACTGAAGCTGCTTCCGAAGAGTAATTCTGGATCACTGACTAGAGGATAAAGGCCATGGCACGTTATTTCCGTCGTCGTAAGTTCTGCCGCTTCACCGCCGAGAACGTTACCGAGATCGACTACAAAGATATCGTTACTCTGAAAAACTACATCACTGAATCTGGCAAGATCGTACCGAGCCGTATCACCGGTACCCGCGCCAAGTATCAGCGTCAGCTGGCACGCGCCATCAAGCGTGCTCGTTACCTGGCTCTGCTGCCGTACACCGATCTGCACAACAAGTAAGAATCGGTCCGGCACTTAAGCCTAACTCAACGAAATTTATAGAGGAAAGGTAATGCAAGTTATCCTGCTCGACAAAATCGCCAAACTGGGCGGTCTGGGTGACCAAGTTTCCGTGAAATCTGGTTATGCCCGTAACTACCTGATCCCGCAAGGCAAAGCTGTTATGGCCACCAAGGCCAACATCGAAGCTTTCGGTGCTCGTCGCGCTGAGCTGGAAGCCAAACTGGCTGCCAACAAAGCTGCTGCTGAAGAGCGTGCTGCCAAGCTGGCCGAACTGGCTACCGTGGTTATCGCTTCCAAGTCTGGCGACGAAGGCAAGCTGTTCGGTTCCATCGGTACCCGTGACGTGGCTGAAGCCATCACTGCTGCCGGCGTAGCCGTTGCCAAGAGCGAAGTCCGCATGGGCAACGTTCTGCGTAACACCGGTGACTACGAAGTTGCTGTTCAGCTGCACGCTGACGTTAAAGCAACCGTACAGATCCAGGTTGTTGCCCTGTAATAGAGATTCGCTTTTGCAGAAAAAACCCGCGCACTTGCGCGGGTTTTTTATTTTCCGGCCCGGGGGTAGAGTGAAGCTCTGTTCCTCTGGAGGAGATCTCTATGGCCTGGGTCGAAGGTCGCGTCATCGAACGCATCGAATGGACACCCACTCTGTTCTCACTGCGCGTAGCGGCCGATCTGGCCCCCTACAAGGCAGGTCAATTCACCAAGCTGGCCCTTGAGCAGGGCGAGCGGCGCATTCAGCGCGCCTACTCCTTCGTCAATCCTCCCTCTGCGCCATACCACGAGTTCTATCTGGTCGAGATCCCGAGCGGTGAGCTGACACCTTCCCTCGGCTCGCTGCAAGCGGGCGACACTCTGCTGGTGCAGTCTCTGGCCACCGGCTTTCTGACGCTGGATGAGGTTCCGGCCGGACGCGATCTCTGGCTGCTCTCGACCGGCACCGCCATCGGCCCTTTCCTCTCCATGCTGGCTGATGGAGAGGTCTTCAACCGCTTCGACAATCTGGTGCTGGTACACGGAGTGCGCAAAGGCGAAGAGCTGAGCTATCAGGCTTTGATCGCCAGCTTTGCCGAGCAGCATGGCGAGCGCTTTCGCTATGTCCCCTTTGTCAGCCGCGAGCCGTGGCCCAATGCTATGACAGGGCGTATTCCAGCGGCGATTGCCAACGGCCAGTTGCAGCAGCGGGTGGGGTTGGAGTTCTCACCCGAGCTGAGTCAGGTGCTTATCTGTGGCAATCCGGAGATGGTGAAAGAGACCCAGCAGACCTTGCTGGCACTGGGGTTGGCCAAGAACCTGCGGCGGGCGCCCGGCAATATCAGTGCGGAGAACTACTGGTAACGCAGCATAGCGGCGGGGCCGGTTCGGCCCCTGTTCATGATTACTGGTTATTGCCCTGCGGATCGGGCATCTGGTTGGTGCTGGGGGGCTGGTTGCGATTATCTTCGCTCTCGACATTGACTCTCATCCCCTTGCAGTCAGAGGGAATATAGTCGTTTACCCCCAGATCGAGGCACTCTTTCTGGCTCCAGCCAAACTGCTTGTCATCCCAGTCCAGATTGAAGGTCATCGCATCGACAGAGAAGGTTGAGCCGCTGCTCTCCTGGGATGGTTGGTCTGCATGGGCTGCGCCGGCGAGCAGCAAGAGTGAGAGAAGCAAAGGGGTCGTTCTGTTCATGATGGCCTCGGATAATTGCAACGGCGGATGAGTATACGTCTGCGGGCTGAACCCGGGCGGAATCGCATCCCATCTCGCCACACGATGAAGTCAGGTGGGGGATTGTAGCGCTTTTCTGCTGCCAATTTGTCCGTTTTGGTCGCACTCTGGGCAGCTGGTTTGCAATATGAAGGAATTCAGGTGTTTGCCCTTCTCTGAACGGCTCTGCCGACTATAATCGGCAGCCAACTTTTCCTGCACTGCACCACAGTTTCACCATGACCACACAGGACGCTTCCGCGCTGCGCTATCCCAAGGGATGGTTTGCGCTCACCACGGTATACAGTTTTACCGGACTGGCCATTCTGGCCTCCATCATCTTCTCCCTGCTGCTGTTTCTCTCCATCGATGACAACCCGCTGATGAAGTGGCTTTTTGGCGGCCTGGCGATCATTTTCGAGCTGGGCAAGTTCTACGTCTGGTACGAGTACGGCGAGCGCAAGGCGCGCCGGGATCTGAGTGGTGCCTTCTGGTCGTTGTTGTTCTACAGCGTGCTGGCGGCCATCTCCATCGGTGGCAGTATCGGCGGTATCAACAGTGCCACCAATACGGTGCTGAGCCAGCAGGCACGCCATGAACGGGAGATCGCCCGCTTCGACGAACAGATCGCCAGCATCGAGCGGCAGATCCAGCTAAACGAAGAGGCGGCCCGCAAATATATCGAGCTGGAGCGCATCTCCAGCGGCGTATCCTCCCTGCAGCACGCCAATACCAAGCTGCGTTTGCAGCAGGACGAATTGCGTCAGCAGCGCGATGCCAAGCCGGTCAATGAGCAATCCTCCATGCTGGGGCTGATGAGCAGTCTGGCGGACGGGGTCGGGATGAGCATCAGCCAGGTGCAGTTTCTGCTGGTCTGCTTCCTCTCGGTGCTGCTCGACGTATTCGGTGCCTTCTTCGTCAGCCTGATCGGTGAGGAGAGCCGTTTTCGCCGGATGTGGCGCTGGCAGCAGGCACGCGCCCGTGCCGAGGAGCAGGAGGCGCTGGCGCAGGCAGCCCAGCCTGAGCCCATGCTGCCGCCGGAGCCGGCACCTGAGGTGCTGGCACAGGTGCGTGGCGCGCTGGAGAGCGGTGAGCTCAAGTGCAGCAAGCGCTCGGTGGCGCAGGCGTTGTCACTCTCGCTGGAGGAGGTGGATCGGGTGTTCCACCATCTGCTGTCGCAAGGGGTGTTGGGGCAGGGGAGTAATCGCCACTACTACCTCAACTCGCAGCCGGTGCAGTAACGGTTGCGACAAAAAGGCCACCGATGAGGTGGCCTTTTTCGTATCTGATTCAGTTGGTCAGCACCATCATCAGGCTGAGGAAGGCGGCTAGCCCGCCACCGATGCCGATGATCCAGTAAAACCCCTTGGCCCCCTGTTTGAGCGGGATGCGGAAGTAGAGCAGGAATGCCCACCACCCCAGCGCCAGCAACAGAGGAATAAGAAACATTCGAGCCATGGTCTCCTCGCTGTTATTCTGTTGACCCTCGATGCATCAACAGGATGGCTTGTGCAATGACGCAACTACAGATTACCGCATTCGGCGACCCCTCGGTACTCAAGCTCAACCCCTCTCTCGACAAGGTGCCTGCCGATGGCGAAGTGCGGGTGCGCATCTGCTTTGCGGGGGTCAACCCCATCGACGCCAAGACCCGGGCCGGTCTTGGCTGGGCGGCGGCCCAGAACAAGGACAAGCTGCCCTGGACGCCCGGTTATGACGTGGCGGGCGTTGTGGAGAAGGTGGGCCCCGGCGTAGTCTCGCTGGCCGAGGGCGATCGGGTGTGCGGGATGGTTGGTTTTCCCCTCGCTGCCGGTGGTTACGCCGAATCCGTGGTAGCGAGCGAGCACGAGCTGGTCAAGCTTGACGAGGTGAGCCTCCAGCAGGGGGCGGCGCTGCCGCTGGCGGGTCTCACCGCCTGGCAGGGACTGTTCGAGCATGGTGAGCTCAAGGCGGGTCAGCGAGTGCTGGTTCTGGCCGGTGCTGGCGGTGTCGGTCATCTGGCGGTGCAGTTTGCCGCTGCTTATGGTGCCCACGTGGTAGCCACGGCGAGCGGCGACAACCACAGCTTCCTCCATAGTCTCGGGGCGAACCGGATGGTGGATTACCATCAGGCTGAGTGGTGCGCTGAGGTGATCGCCGATGGCCAGTTCGATCTGGTGCTGGATTTGGTGGGGGGCGAGAGCGGCAAGGCGGCGCTGGCGTGCGTCAAGCCGGGTGGTCGCTTGGTGACGGTGCCAACCATCACCGCCCAGCTGATCAAGGATGCTGGTGCGGCGGCGGGTATCGAGGTGGTCGGCATGTTGGTTCACCCTGACCAGAAGCAGCTGGGTCAGATGTTGATGCTGCTGCGTCAGGGAGATGTGCATATCACCATCTCCGGTGAATATGCGTTGGCAGAAGGGGCGTTGGCCCATCAGCGCATTGAAGGGGGCCATGTACGCGGCAAATTGCTGCTGTGCATGCCTGCGGCCGACGGTTATCCCAGATGAGCGGGATGATGGAGATGGGGCTGGGGTGGCTCTTTTTGAGCGCCTTTACCTCTGCCACTCTGTTGCCCGGCAGCTCTGAAGTACTGCTGGGGGCCATGGCGGCCAAAGGGGAGTGGAGCATGGCGAGCTTGCTGCTGTGGGCGACGCTCGGCAACACCCTCGGCTCCATGACTACCTGGTGGCTCGGCTGGCTCGCCACCTTCAAGAAAAAACCGGAAGATTTTCAAGGCCGTGGGGAACAAAAAGCCCTCGGCTGGCTCAAACAACATGGCCACTGGTGTCTGCTGCTTGCCTGGACGCCGGTGGTCGGTGATGGACTCTGTCTGCTGGCCGGCTGGCTGCGCCTCTCCTTCTGGCGCTCTCTTGTCCTGATAGGGCTCGGCAAATTGTTGCGTTACGCTCTGGTATTTCTACTGGCCAGTCAGATCTTCTAGCCCTTTTTGTCACTCACGAGGTTACCGTGAACAAAGTCATACCTTTAACCATTCTGCTGGGCTTCACCCTGCCCGTGCTGGCGGCGCCGACTCTGGTCTCCGAGCAGGTCAAGGAGGAGGGCAAGCTCGCCATCCCTTATCAGATGTACAAGCTGGACAACGGCCTGACCGTCATTCTGGCGCCCGACAAATCCGATCCGCTGGTGCATCTCGACGTCACCTATCACGTCGGGTCGTCACGCGAGACGGTCGGCAAGTCCGGTTTTGCCCACTTCTTCGAGCACATGATGTTCCAGGGCTCCAAGCACGTCGGTGATCAGGAGCATATGCGGATCATCAACGAAGCCGGTGGCGACATGAACGGCACCACCAACAAGGACCGTACCAACTACTACGAAACCGTGCCGGCCAACCAGCTGGAGAAGGTGCTGTGGCTGGAGGCCGACCGCATGGGCTTTTTGCTCGATGCGGTGAGCCAGAAGAAGTTCGAGATCCAGCGCGCCACCGTCAAGAACGAGCGGGCCCAGCGTATCGACAACCAGCCCTATGGTCTGGTGAGCGAGAAGGTGGGGGAGGCGCTCTATCCACGCACTCATCCCTACTCCTGGCAGCCCATCGGCTATGTGGAGGATCTCGACCGGGTTGACGTCAACGACCTCAAGCAGTTCTTCCTGCGCTGGTATGGCCCCAACAACGCGACTCTGACTCTGGGCGGCGATTTTGATACCAAGCAGGCCCTCGACTGGATCGAGAAGTACTTCGGTTCCATCCCGCGCGGCCCGGAAGTGGCCGAGCCGACGCCAAAGCCGGTCACCCTGCCCGAGACCCGCTACGTGACGCTGCAAGACAAGGTGCACCTGCCGCTGCTCTATATCAGCTACCCGACCGTGTCCCTTGGCGATCCGCAGGAGCCGGCACTCGATATGTTTGCCGATGTGCTCGGCGGCAGCGCCAGCTCCATGCTCTACCAGTCGCTGGTCAAGACCGGCAAGGCGATCGATGCGGGCGCCTCGCACTACTGCGAAGAGCTGGCCTGTACCCTGACCGTCTACGCCTACCCCAACCCGGCGGTGGATGGCAGCCTCAAGACCCTCAAGAGCGAAGTGGACAAGGTGATCGGCAAGTTCGCCCAGCGTGGCCTCAAGCCGGAGGATCTGGAGAAGGCGATCAACAGCTATCGTGCCTCGGCCATCTGGGGGCTCGACAGCGTCTCCGGCAAGGTGAGCCAGCTCGCCATGGGTCAGGTCTTTGCCCAGGATCCCAACTACGTCTTCAAGACCCTCGACGCCATCGGCAAGGTGACGCCGGAGCAGGTCAAAACTGCCTACGACCAGTTCATTGCCAACAAGCCGGCGGTGGTGCTGAGCGTGGTGCCCAAAGGCAAGGCCGAGTGGCAGGTCGCTACCCCGAATTTCACCCCGGCCAAACGCGAGCTGCCGGACTACAGCAAGCATGATCAGGTGCTGGCCGAGCGACCGGTAAAAGACAGTTTCGATCGCAGCGTACAGCCCAAGGCGGCCGATGCGGTGAGCGTCAAGGTGCCCGCCATCTGGCACGGCAAACTCGACAAGAACATCGAGATCATCGGCACCCGAAGTGACGAGATCCCGGCGGTTTCCATTATGATCGCCCTGCCGGGCGGTATTCGGGCCGAGGAGAAGGGGCAGCTGGGGCTGGCCAATCTGACCGCCGCCATGATGGGGCAGGGGTCGGTACGTCTGACCGAGGGGCAGCTCAGCGACGAGCTGCAAAAGCTGGGCTCAAGCATCGATGTCTCCAGTGCCCAGTACAACACTCTGGTCACCATCAGCTCGCTGGCCGACAAGTTGCCCCAGACCCTCGCGCTGGTGCGCGAAGTGTTCGAGCGCCCCGGTATGCGGGAGGCGGACTTCGAGAGGGTCAAGGCGCAAATGCTGCAGGGGATGCAACAGGCCCAGCAGCAGCCGGAATGGCTGGCGGGACAGGCATTCCGCGAGCTGGTCTATGGCAAGAACAACCGCCTCGGCCAACCCTCCGATGGGGTACCTGCCGATGTGGCCAAGCTGACGCTGGCGGATGTGAAGCACTACTATCAGGCCTACTACAACCCCTCCAACGGCAAGGTAGTGGTGGCGGGCGACGTGAGCCAGAAGCTGATCGAAGAGCAGCTTGGCTTCCTGAGTGACTGGAAAGGGGCGACGCCTGCTCTGGGGGATCTCAAACTCAAAGGCAAGCAGGCCAAGCCGGGCATCTATCTGGTGGACAAACCGGGTGCGCCCCAGTCGGTGATCCGCATCGGCCGCCGCGCCATGCCGTTCGATACCACGGGTGACTACTTCACCGCCGGGCTGATGAACTTCAACCTGGGTGGCAACTTCAACAGCCGCATCAACCTCAACCTGCGCGAAGACAAGGGCTACACCTACGGTGCCAGCTCCGGCTTCTCCGCCAACCGCGAGGTGGGCACCTTTGCCACCGGTGCCAATGTGCGTACCGATGCGACCGTGGATGCCATTCGCCAGTTCCTCAAGGAGATGGACAACTACCGCAAGAGCGGCCCGACGCCGGTCGAGCTGGCCTATATGCGCAGCGCGGTTTCCCAGCAGGATGCCCTCTCTTACGAAACCCTCGGCCAGAAGGCGGGCTTCCTGCTGCAGATGGTGATGTATGACCTGAAACCGGACTATGTGCAGGCCCAGAACAACCTGATCAAGACGGTGTCGGCCGAGACGCTCAAGGCGAGTGCTGCCCGCTGGCTCAATCCGGCCGACATGGTGATCGTGGTGGTGGGAGACAAGCAAAAGCTTGAAAAACCCCTGAAGGAGCTTCATCTTCCCATCTATCCGCTGCAGTTGCCGTAACTGACGCTTTATAAAAATCAAGAGCCGCCCCGGATGGGGCGGCCTCACATGAGCCGTGAATATGACTACAACAAGCTTGTCACTCACCGAGTTGCTGACTGCGCTGGGGTCTCCCGAGCGATTGACTGCTCTCAAGGGGATCCGGCGCGGGATCGAGCGTGAATGTCTGCGCATCACGCCGGATGGCCGACTCGCCCAGAGCGATCATCCGCGGTCGCTGGGCTCGGCCCTGACCCATCCCAACATCACCACCGACTACTCGGAGAGCCTGCTGGAGTTCATCACCCCGGCCACCGACTCCCTCGACAGCCTGATGGAGCAACTGGGTGACATCCATCACCATGTGATGCGTCATCTGGGTGACGAGCGGATCTGGCCACTCTCCATGCCCTGCTTCGTCGGCGGCGAGGAGAGCATCCGGCTGGCCCAGTACGGCAGCTCCAACATCGGCAAAATGAAGACCCTCTACCGGCAGGGGTTGAAGAATCGCTACGGCAGCCTGATGCAGGTGATCGCCGGGGTACACTTCAACTTCTCCATGCCCGACAGCTTCTGGAGCGAGTGGCAGGATCTGGTGTGCGAAGGGTGCTGCAGCCAGCGCTTTATCTCCGACAAGTACATGGGGCTTATTCGCAACGTCTACCGCTTCGGCTGGCTGGTGCCCTACCTGTTCGGTGCCTCGCCGGCCATCTGCGACTCCTTCCTCAAAGGGCGCAAGAGTAACCTGCCGTTCGAGAAGACCGGCAAGGGCACCCTCTATCTGCCTTACGCCACCGCGCTGCGTCTCTCCGATCTGGGCTATACCAACAGCTCTCAGGCGGGGCTCAAGATCAGCCACGACAACCTGCCGGCCTATGTCAGCAGTCTGCGCCGTGCCATCAATACTCATGATCCCGAGTTCGCCAAGATCGGGGTCAAGGTGGATGGGAAATATCGCCAGCTCAACGACAACGTATTGCAGCTGGAGAACGAGCTGTACGCCCCGATCCGGCCCAAGCGCACCCCGCGCAGTGGCGAGAAGCCCTCGGATGCGCTGGAACAGCGCGGCATCGAGTACATCGAGCTGCGTACCGTAGACGTCAACCCCTTCACCCCGCTCGGGATCGACGCCGATCAAATCCGCTTCTTTGACCTGTTCCTGGTCTGGTGCCTGCTGCGCCCCTCTCCGGTGCTGAGCGAGGAGGAGATTGCCCGCAATCGCCGCAACCAGAGCAAGGTGGTACTGGAAGGGCGTCGCCCCGGCCTGACGCTTGAAGATGAGCAGGGCAATGCCATTGGCCTGAAAGAGTACGGCCTCAAGCTGTTCGACGAGCTGGCTCAGGTTGCCGACCTGCTGGATCGCTGCTGTGGTCGCAACCGCTACCGCGAGACGCTGGCAATGCATCGCGAGAAGCTGCTCGACCCCGAGCTCACCTACTCTGCCCGCATGCTCAAGGAGCTGCTGGAGAGCGGCAAGGACAACGGCTGCTATGGCGACAAGCTGGCGACCCGCTATCGCGAGGAGCTGCTGGCAGGCGAGTTGCAGTATTGGGATGAAGCCTACTTTGCCGGTGAGGCGAAGGATTCGCTGGCCAAGCAGCGCGAACGCGAGCGCAGCGACAGCCTGTCGTTCGATGACTTCCTGGCCGACTACTTCGGTACCAGCAAGACCACTGCCTGATGGCAGACCAAGAAAAAAGCCGCTCAATGAGCGGCTTTTTTGTTTCCGGAAACCCAAGCGGTATCAGACGTGGTTATACATGGCCTCGATTTCGCTCTGGTACTTGGCTTCGATGATCTTGCGGCGCAGTTTCATGGTGGGGGTGAGTTCACCCAGCTCCATGGAGAAGGCGCTCGGCAGCAGGGTAAACTTCTTCACCTGCTCGAACTTGGCCAGCTCTTTTTGCAGATCAGTGATGCGTGATTCGAAGAACTCCACCACCCGGGAGTGGCGCAGCAGCTCGGTCTTGCACTGGTATTGCAGGTTGATGGAGCGGGCGTACTCCTCCAGCGACTCGAAGCAGGGCACGATCAGCGCCGAGACGAAGTGGCGGGCATCGGCGACGATAGCTATTTGCTCGATGAAGCGATCCTTGCCTATGGTCCCCTCGACCAGTTGTGGTGCCACGTACTTGCCGTTGGAGGTCTTCATCAGCTCCTTGAGACGCTCGGTGAAGTAGATGTTGCCCTCGCTGTCGAGCTCGGCGGCATCACCGGTGCGCAGGAAACCCTCTTCGGTCATCACCTCGGCGGTGGCGTCCGGCTTGTTGTAGTAGCCGCGCATCACGGTAGGCGAGCGTACCAGCAGCTCGTTGTTCTCCCCCAGCTTCACTTCGATGCCGTTCAGCACAGTGCCGATGGAGCCGAGCTTGAACTGCTGATCTTCGTAGCAGCAGACGGTGGCGGTGGTTTCGGTCATGCCGTAGCCGTACTTGAGGTTGAGCCCCATCGCCTGGAAGAAGAGGTTTACATCGTCAGCCAGACGGGCACCGGCTACCGGCAGGAAGCGGGTACGACCGCCAAAACGGGCGCGCAGCTTGCGAAACACCAGCCGCTCGGCGAGCCAGAGCTGGCCGTAGAGCAGGGGCGAGGCGGACTTGCCAGCCTGACGGGTGGCGACCATCTGCTTGCCAACACGGGTGGCCCAGCCAAACAGGGCCTGACGCAGGCGCGGAGCCTGGGCAACCCGGGCCTGAATCATGGCGTAGGCCTTCTCGTAAAGGCGTGGCACGGCACACATCACGGTCGGCTGCACTTCGCCAATCACATCCATCACCTTCTGCGGATCGCGGATGTAGACGTTCTCGGCGCCGCAATAGAGCACGTAGTAGCTCCAGGCACGCTCGAACACGTGGCTGAGCGGCAGCATGCAGAGCGACACATCCTGCTCGTTGAGGTCGAGGCGGCTGTTGTGCATCTCGAAACAGGCGGCGATGTTGGCGAAATCGAGCATCACCCCTTTGGGCTCGCCAGTGGTGCCGGAGGTGTAGATCAGGGTCAGCAGATCATCCATCCGGTACTGGCTTTCCCGCTCCCGCAGCTGCTGTTCGCTGGGCTGATGGTTACCGGAAACCAGAAACTCCTGGAAGTGGCTCGCCTGCTCGCAGCCGCGCAGGTTGACGTTGCCATCGAGGGCGACGATCTGGCGGATCTCGCCGCTTTCAATCAGTTGTAGTGCCTGATCGAACTGGGGCTGCTCGCCGACAAACAGCAGGCCGATGTTGGCATCGCGCACGATATAGCGCAGCTGATCGAGGGTGCTGGTGGGGTAGATGGGGACGCTGACGCCGCGCGCGGCGAGGATGCCGAGATCGGCCTGAGTCCACTCCGGCATGTTGCGCGAATAGATGCCGACCATTTCGGTGGGCTGGTGTCCGGCGCGGATCAGGGCCTGGGCACAGTAGTCCATGGCTTGACCCAGAGTGCGCCAGCCGATGGCACGCCATTGACCATCCTGCTGAACACGCAGGGCAGCCTTGTTGCCAAGCCGGGCAATACGCTCGCGCATCAATTGAACCAGATGAAGCTTCGGCATCAATCAAACATCCTTTCGTAACAGTTGTACGCCCACGAGGGCACTAAAAAGCGGGCTAGAGTTTAAACTCCAATATTACGGCTTACAAGTGTTCGCCATTTGTTCTGGATCACAAAGAGGGCAAATAGCCCATCTTCTGAACCGTGCGAGCGGTTTGGTTGAGACCGGATCCGACGTTAGAGGCAGAAGCTCAGAAGGCAAGGGGAGTGGGCAAGCGAAGTGGGACGGGAAATGGGGGGAGGTGAGAGGAGGGCTTGGCTCCCTCCTCTTTCAGTCACTATGTCGGTGGGGCGTTATTGCCGGGATCAGCTGAAGTCGAACAGGCGCGACATCAACACTGCGTCTTCCCGATCCTGGCCGGTGCCATAGTAGTCGGCGCGGCGGCAATACTCGGCAAAACCGGCGCTCTCGTAGAGATTGATGGCGGTCTGGTTACCGGCGCGCACCTCGAGAAACCAGGCCTGTGCCCCGCTCTGCTTGCTGTGCGCGAGATAATGTTGCAGCAGCGCCCGGCCCAGCCCCTTGCCCTGAAAAGCGGGGTGGACGCAGATGTTCATCAGCGAGCTGTCGCCCGCCACCAGATCCGAGATATAGAAGCCCGCCGGCTTGCCATCGACCAGCATCAGGGTGTTGAGGTAGCGGGGGCCAAAGCAGGAGAGCAGGTTGGCCTGACTCCAGGGCTCTTTGTGGGCGGCCTGTTCGATGGGATAGACGAGGTCGAAGTCGGCTTCGAGCAGGGGGCGAAACTCAGGCATGGTAGCTCCGTGGGATAACGTCAAAGCCCGCCTCGACGGGCATGGGATTGGGTCAGGCTGTCTGGGCTGCGAGATGTGGCTGCAACTGTTGCCACAGTGCCCGCTTTTCGGCACTGCCGGGGGCGAGCGGGCAGATGAGGGCATCGGGCCAGCGGGAATCGGCCTCGGTTAGCCAGAGCAGCGGTGGCTGTTCCTGTTCCTGCTGCAGCCAGTGTGCCTCCGGGGGCGTGCTCAGCAGCCTGACCTCATCGGTTCTGATGGCGAGCAGCTGGCAGATATCCTCCAGCAGTGCCGCAGCGGGCAGTGCCTGAGCCAGCAGCCAGAGCTTGCCGGCAGGGCGAGGGGCCTCTGGGATAGCCTCTTGCGGCGATTCCGTATTGGCTACTTCAGCCTCTTCGGCAGGGGCCACACCCAGCATTGCCGGACGACGCAGCTGCCAGCTCTGAATGCCCATGCGGGCCAGCATGCTTTGACGTACGGGGTCTGTCATGGGTGATTCACTCTCTTGGCTGTGTTGGGGAAAATCGTGCCGGCAGGGTACACGCGAACGGGTTTCACTGCACCCTTTGCGGCCCTCTGCGGGGGTTATCCAGTTTTTTTCCTGCCAGAGTCGGGTATTCTGGCGAAATAAGACCGGATAAATATCATAACAAGAGAAACCCCAAGGACGAACAGGTGGCCATCACCCCTTGGGCTTATCATCATCCCAGCCTGGAATTGTCTCTATGTCGCCTTTAGCTCAAGCCACGAACTCTGCGCGTGCCATTCCCATTCAGGAGCGCCTGCCTCGCCTGCTGGCCGCTCTGGGGGAGGGGCTCTATGAACGGCAGGATGCCCTGCGCCTCGGTTTGCTGGCTGCGCTCAGTGGCGAGAGTGTGTTTCTGCTGGGCCCGCCCGGCATCGCCAAGAGCCTGATCGCCCGCCGTCTCAAGCTGGCATTTTTTGAGGCCCGCCACTTCGAATACCTGATGACCCGCTTCAGTACGCCGGAGGAGGTGTTCGGCCCCCTCTCCATTCAGGCGCTGAAGGAGGATGGCAAATATCTGCGGCTGACCGCCGGCTACCTGCCCGAGGCGGAGGTGGTGTTCCTCGACGAGATCTGGAAGGCGGGCCCCGCCATCCTCAACACCCTGCTCACCGCCATCAATGAGCGACAGTTTCGCAACGGCGACAGCCAGCACCCCATCCCGATGCGGCTGCTGGTGACCGCCTCCAACGAACTGCCAGCCCCCGACAGCGGGCTGGAAGCGCTCTATGACCGGATGCTGGTGCGGATCTGGATGGATCGGGTGCAGGAGAAGTCCAACTTTCAGGCGATGCTGGCCAGCGACGGCAACTCGCATCACAACCTGCCTGCCTCCCTGCAGATCCGCGGGGATGAATACGAGCAGTGGCAGGGCGAGATTGAACAGGTACGGCTGCCGGATGCCTGCTTCGAACTGATCTATCAACTGCGCCAGCAGCTCGACAGCCAGCTGGCCCACCGCTGCTATGTCTCCGACCGGCGCTGGAAGAAGGCGGTACGGCTGATCAAGGCGAGCGCCTTCTTCAATGGTCGCGATGAGGTAGCCCCTCTCGATTTGCTGCTGTTCAAGGATTGCCTCTGGCATGACGAGGAGTCTCGCACCGCCCTGCTGGAGATGATGACCGAGTTCTCCCGTCTCTACGGCTATCAGCAACTGGCGATGACCCGCCAGCTGCTGGCGCTGCGGGATCAGTTCAAACAGCTCAAACAAAGCGTGGCCCAGCGGCTCTGCACGAAAGCGCGTCAGCGCAAGCAGTGGTTTGGCCGGCGGGCGCGGGGGATCGAGATCCCGCTCGCCAATGCCAGACCCTTTGGCAAGCAGGTGCACTTCCATCTGCTCACGCCGGCATCGCTGGATGGCAGTGATCCCGAGCGGCTGACTGATACCCTGATGTTTGATCGTACCCTCCTTTCTCACTGGCGCCCCACCGGCGAGGCGCTGGTCGGCCATCCGCTTGGCAATCCGAAAGAGGGGCACTATGAGCTGGTGCTCGACGACGAACTGCGGCTGCAGGTGCTCGATATCCAGCGTCAGCAGATCCCGCTGGTGCTGGTGGAGCGCAGTGCCATCCCCGAGGTGGTGCTGGAGCCCTGGTTGCAGGCGCTCGACGAGTTGCAGAGCCAGACCGGCAAGGTGCTGCAGGATCTCAAGCAGCAGCGCAGCCTGTTTGAACGCCATCAGCAGCATCTATTTATCGCCTCGCGCTGGCTGCAGCAGGTGGAAGACAGCTTCTTCGTGCTGGGACGGGATCTCGAGCTGCTGCGCAGCGAGCTGGCGCAGTGGCGCGAGCGGTTGCCGAGACTGGACGGCTAAGGGGCAGATCATGCTTGAGATCGGCATGCTGGATCTGGGACTGCTGATGGGCGAGGGGGAGCTGGCGGGCGAGGTGGTGGCGCTGCTGGCGGCCTCGCCCAAGATTTCCGAATTTATCCGGCGCTCTCCGCTGCAGGGCAAACTGCTGAAAAAGCGCTTGCAGAGTTGGGGTGAGCAGCTGGGGGAGGAGATCCGTCACAAGCCGGTGCCGGTGGCGCTGGAGCAGGAGTACCTGCTCTATCAGGCGCACCGGCAACTGCCGATGACCGAGCTGGTTGGTCGTCTGCCAAGCCTGCTGGAGTCGCTGGAGCAGTACAGCCCCTTCGCTGGCGAGGCGCGATCCTTGGTGCGTCAGCTGATGGCTCACCCCACCGAGGGGTTGTGCCAGCTCTTTATCGACAAGTGGCGCGCCAGTCTGGTGGGTAGCCTGCTGCAGCTGCAGCAGCAGATCGCCGAAGCGGAGCGGGAGAAGCAGCGTCAGGAGATTGAAGATCAGCTGCTGGCAAGCCGTACCCTGGCCGATGCCCTCGACCCCAACAAGATCTCCGCCGGTGGTCTGTGGGATCTGGCGCAGGGGAGTTGGCACAAGCGCAGTCTGGTACTGGTCAAGCAGTACGCCCGTATGCTGCAGCGCGAGCCGCTGCTGGCGGAGATTGCCGGTCTGCTTGGCCGCAGCGAGCGGGATCGGCGGGCGCAGGAGCAGCCGGTGCCGCCGGTCGAGGTGCTGGAGCTGGAGCCCGTCCCCAGCGACGATGTGCCGGACGACCTGGTGGGCATTCATCAGGCGAGCGATCTGATGCGGCTATTGCCAAGCGAGGCGGTGATGCTGGGCTTGCCCGAGCTGGAGCTGGAGTTCTACCGCCGCTATCTGGAGCGGCGCCTGCTCAGCTATCAGTCGCGGGGCACCCTGCCGCGCCAGCGCATCATGTTGCGTACCCCGGAGCAGGGAGGCAAGCAGCTGCAGCAGCGCGGCCCCTTTATCGTCTGCGTCGATACCTCCGGCTCCATGGGCGGATATCCGGAGGAGTGTGCCAAGGCGCTGTTTCTGGCCCTGCTGCGGGTGGCGATGGACGAGAAGCGCGGTTGCTATCTGATGCTCTTCTCCACCGAGGTGGCGACCCTCGAGATCACCGCCGATACCGGACTGGAGAAGGCGGAGCGCTTCCTCTCCATGAGTTTCCACGGTGGTACCGATCTGGTGCCCTGCCTGGAAAAAGCGCTGGCCAAGCTCGATGATCCCGCCTTCGCCAAGGCCGATGTGCTGGTCATCTCCGATTTCATCGCCCAGAGCCTGCCTCACGCCCTGCTCGATCAGATGAACCGCTATCGTCAGCGCCAGACCCGTTTTCATGCGGTGGCCATGTCCCGCCACGCCAAGCAGGCGCTGTTGCGGGTGTTCGACAACAGCTGGCTGCTCGATTGCGGCCTGCGCGGCCGCTTGTTGCGCCGTTGGCAACAGCATTGAGCCGTCGCTGCTCATGGCTGCTGTACGTTTGGGGATGAGCGGTTATGATGAGCTGCATAATCGCCGCCGCGTTCTCAAATGGGAGAAGAGATCCCGCATGATACGTTTCCTCGTCCTGCTTTTGCTGACCGGGCTCTGCAGTAGCCCGGTGTGGGCTGCCCGAGAACCGCTTGCCGAGCCAAAACTCTCCCGAGAGCTGCAACAGCTGGAGGAGGGGAGCCACCCAGAACGCATCTACCGGCTGCGGGTAGCCGCCCTTGCTGCCAACTATGACGTCTACCCACCCGAGATACAGGGGCGCATCGTGCGCCTCCAGTGCTGGGCCATGCCAGCCGAGCGGGATGGCGAATATCGCCGGGTGGTGGAGTTTGCCGACAAGGCACTGCAGCGGGCCCGTGAACGCAAGGATGGCCTCACCGAAGCGGGCCTGCTCACCTGTCGCGCCTTTCATCAGCAGCTGCTGGGCAACATGAAGCAGGCCAAGGCCGATTACGAACAGGCGCTGCAACTTGCGCGCAATTTGGGCGACAGGCTGCAGGAGGCCGATATTCTCAGCCAGCGCGGCGACATGTATGCCTATCAGGGCAAGCTGGCGGAAGGGCTGCAAGAGCTGATGGAGGCTCACCGCGGTTATGAGGCTCTGGGGCTGGATGGCAAGGCGCGGGAGACGCTGGGCCACATTGCCAATGCCTATCGCCGGATGGGGCTCTATGAGCGGGCCGAAGGCTACTTCAAGGAGCTGGAGAAAGAGTACGAAAAGGAGGGGGAGGAGGAGCGCCAGATCAGTATCATCTCCCAACAGGGAGTGCTCTACAGCGAGATGGGGGAGTATGCGCGGGCGCGTCCGCTGCTGGAACAGGCGGAGCAGTTCTACCGGAAACAGCAGCAGGATGGCTTTCTAGCCTGGAGCCAGATTGAGCTGGCCACCATCCTCCACTATCAGGGCAAGGGCGAGCAGGCCATGGCCAAGCTGCAGCAGGCCGAGGCGATTCTGCTCCGTAGTAGCGATATAGACAGCGTCACCCAGGGGCACTGGCAACTGGTGATGGGGATGGTGCTGGAGACGCAGGGCAAGCTATCGGAGGCGCTTGCCAGCCTTGCCAGAGCCGAACCCATCTTCGTCAAAGAGAATAATCAGCGCTTTTTGACCCGGCTCTACGAGGTGCGTTCGCGGATCTTCGAGTCGAAGGGGCAGATTAAAGAGGCGCTGGCCAATCTGAAGCTCTATGTCAAAACCCGCACGGCAGTTGAGAAGGTTCTGATGGAGCAGCGCACCCTGCAGATGCGCTTCGAATTCGACATGGCGCGCAAGGAGCTGGCCCACCAGACCCTCAAGACCAAACAGCTGCTGCAGGAGGCTGAACTCCAGCAACTGCGCGAGCGCCGCTATTGGCAATATCTGGTGGTCTCGTTGCTGCTGGTGCTGATGGGGATCGCCGTCTTCTATCAGCATCGCCGCTCCCGCAAGATGCACCATCTGGCGATGACCGACGAACTGACCGGCATCCATAACCGTCGCCAGATCCAGAAGCTGGGAGAGGAGTGTTTTCAGCAGTCGCGAACCAGTGGTCAGCCCTTTAGTGTATTGCTGCTCGATATCGATCACTTCAAGCTGGTGAATGACAAACTGGGACATCATATCGGCGACAGCGTTCTGGTGGCGGTCGCCAGCTGCGCTGAAGCGCAGTTGCGATCGCTCGATCGGATAGGACGCAACGGTGGTGAGGAGTTTCTGGTGCTGCTACCTGACACGGGTCTTGATGAGGCAATCGAGGTGGCGGAGCGGATCCGTTATCACGTCTCTTTGCTGAAGGTTGATGGCGTACCGGAAGGGCACCCCATCCATGTCAGCATCGGTTGTGCCGAGCAAAGTCTGCTCGATGAGAACCTGGGAGAGCTTGTCCAGCGCGCCGATGCGGCCATGTATCGGGCCAAGCAGGCGGGACGCAACCGGGTGGAAACAGGCTTTTGACGGGCAGGGTATTGCGGGTGTTAGGGAGATAACTCCGAGAGAACACTCTTGCCAGTAATGACATTGGCAAGAGCGCTCACGGAGGTATGTCAGAAAGTCAGAAGAGAGTTATGCCCAAGCACTTCCGCCATTGAGGTGAATCACCTCACCGGTCATATTGCTGTTGTTCATCAGGAATAGCGCTGCCTGAGCATAATCCTCTCCTTCCCCCAGGCGTTTCAGGGGGAGGCTTTGCGCCACTGCCGCCACTTTTTGTGGGTCATTGCCCAGTGCCTTAAGCAGCATAGGAGTCCGCATTGGGCCCGGGTTGATGACGTTTATCCGGCGAGGGGCCAGTTCTGTCACCAGACTGTGAGTCAGTGTTTCGACGGCGCCAGCCGCAACGGCAGGGAGCGCCTTGCCAAGTTGTGGGCGGCGCGTCACCATTCCGGAAGTGAGCACGATGGAGCCTCGTTCGGAAATCTTTGGCGCCGCGGCGCGGATCGCATGGACACTTCCCCAGAAGCGACTGTCCATATTGATTCTCAAATCCTCGATTGCGGCAGTGAGAAAGCTGCCTGGTCGCATGACAGCCGCGGTGATGACGAGATGATCCAGCGAATCCAGCTGGTTGAAAAACTGATTGACGGAGTCGACGTCGAGAATATCCAGTTGATGGCCACTGGCATTTGGGCCAAGTTCAGCCAGCGCACTGTCAAGTTGCTCACGGTTGGAACCACCGATAATGACCTTGGCGCCTTGCTCTATCGCATGTTGGGCGGTGGCCAGGCCAAGACCCGAGGTACCACCGATGATGACGATCTGTTGATTGTGCAGGGTGGAATGTTTCATGTAATGACCTCTCCATTATGTAGATACGGTTTACATATTTGTGGCTGGATAGGGAAAGTCCAAGTATGAAAATTTATCAATACTAGCTGCTATTGGTATGCGAAGAGAGGCAAGTCCACGCGTTCAGGATGCTGCCATCAGATTCGGGATGTTTGATTTTCTGTTCAGTTGGAACCTGTGAAAGGAGGGAACAGCTGCATTATCATCTCTTGTCAGGCTGGGTATTTTTCACCCGTGCGGGTATAATGTCGCGCAATTTTGCTTTGGCTCAGGCGAGAAGACCCATGTAACGCAACCCTCTTCCTCTCTCCACCGACAGACCAGATGTCTGCCAGAGTGGCCCGTTGCGTATCCATGCCGGACCGTGAGTCAATGCGGCATCCCGGAATTACTCCCACGGTGGCCAAGGCCGCCGCCCAATAGAAGAACGTTGAATTATGTCAGCTGAATTTCTGAGTGAAGTCTCCAAGAGACGCACTTTTGCGATCATCTCGCACCCGGATGCGGGTAAAACCACCATCACCGAAAAGGTTCTGCTGTTCGGACAGGCCATTCAGCGCGCCGGTACCGTCAAGGGCCGTGGCTCAGGCCAGCATGCCAAATCCGACTGGATGGAGATGGAGAAGCAGCGTGGTATCTCCATCACCACCTCGGTGATGCAGTTCCCCTATGCCGACTGTCTGGTCAACCTGCTCGACACCCCGGGTCACGAGGACTTCTCCGAAGATACCTACCGTACCCTGACCGCTGTCGACTGCTGCCTGATGGTCATCGATGCCGCCAAGGGTGTTGAAGACCGGACCCGCAAGCTGATGGAAGTGACCCGTCTGCGTGACACCCCCATCCTCACCTTCATGAACAAACTGGACCGCGAAGTGCGCGATCCGATGGAAGTGATGGACGAGGTGGAGCGCGAGCTGAAGATCATGTGCGCCCCCATCACCTGGCCTATCGGCTGTGGCAAATCCTTCAAGGGTGTCTACCACCTCTACAAGGATGAGACCTATCTGTATCAGACCGGTCAGGGCCACACCATCCAGGAGAAGCGGGTGGTCAAGGGGCTGAACAACCCGGATCTGGATGCTGCTGTTGGCGAAGATCTGGCCCAGCAGCTGCGCGACGAGCTGGAGCTGGTGCAGGGCGCCTCTCCCGAGTTTGATCACGATGCCTTTATCGCTGGCGAGATGACCCCGGTCTTCTTCGGTACTGCGCTTGGCAACTTCGGTGTCGACCACATGCTGGATGGCCTGACCGACTGGGCGCCGGCGCCCATGCCGCGCAAGGCCGAGAGCCGCGAAGTGGTGGCGACCGAGGAGAAGTTCTCCGGCTTCGTGTTCAAGATCCAGGCAAACATGGATCCGAAACACCGCGACCGTATTGCCTTTATGCGTATCGTATCAGGCACCTACAGCAAGGGCATGAAGATGCGCCACGTGCGTATCGGCAAGGATGTGAACATCTCCGACGCCGTGACCTTTATGGCCGGTGACCGGGAGCAGGCGGAAGACGCCTTCGCCGGTGACATCATCGGTCTGCACAACCACGGTACCATCCAGATCGGCGACACCTTCACCCAGGGTGAGGATCTCAAGTTCACCGGTATCCCGAACTTTGCGCCGGAACTGTTCCGCCGCATCCGTCTGCGCGACCCGCTCAAGCAGAAGCAGCTGCTCAAGGGGCTGGTGCAGCTTTCCGAAGAGGGCGCGGTACAGGTGTTCCGTCCGCTTATCAGCAACGATCTCATCGTCGGTGCGGTCGGTGTGCTGCAGTTCGACGTGGTTGTTTCTCGTCTGAAGAGCGAGTACAACGTCGAGGCCATCTACGAGGCGGTCAACGTCTCCACCGCCCGCTGGGTGGAAGGGAGCGACGTCAAGAAGTTCGAAGAGTTCAAGCGCAAGAACGAGGTCAACCTGGCCCTCGATGGCGGTGACAACCTCACCTACATCGCGCCGACCATGGTCAACCTGCGCCTGGCACAGGAGCGCCACCCGGACGTCGAGTTCCGTCAGACTCGCGAGCACTGATAAGCGCTTGCATGCTCAGCAGACAAGATAAAAAAGACCCCGCTTCGGCGGGGTCTTTTTATTGGTGTAGCAAGGTGCCGTCTGGCGTAGACTCTCAAAAGGTGCGCAGCAAACGGGCCGGATTGCCGGCATAGGTGCCGGGGATCTCGATATCCCGGGTGACCACGGCTCCGGCGCCAATGACGGCGCCCCGGCAGATGCGGACTGGCAAAATGGTGGCATTGGAGCCGATGCTGACCTCATCCTCAATGATGGTTCGGCCCCAATGGGACGAGTCCGGGTCGGGAGACCCCTCCTTGAAGAGATCGTTGGCAAACATCACTCCGTGACCGATAAAGCACGCTTCACCTATGGTGACGTGCTCGCAGATAAAGGTGTGCGACTGGACTCTGGTTGCGCGGCCGATGGTGACGTTGGCCTGCACTTCCACGAAGGGGCCGATAAAGACATCGTCCGCCAGAGTACAGCTGTAGAGATTGACGGGCTCAACCAGTTTCACCCGCTCGCCGAAACGGACATCACAAATGCCAACGGTGTGTCGTGTCGGCTCATTCATGATGCGCCTCTCTGTTTCAGATCGAGCAGCATGCAGATTTCGCAATCCCCGTGGCCGGTGCAGCCAAGGGGGCCGGGCAGATGTTCAAAGCCCAGTGATTCGTACAGGCTGGTCGCCTCGCGCAGCACCTCGGTGGTCTCCAGATAGCAGCGCCGATAGCCAAGGGCGCGCGCCTCGTCCAGCACCTGCAACACCAGACGCTTGCCCAGACCTAGGCCACGCAGGGTTGGCAGGAAGTACATCTTCTGCAATTCGCATACTTCCTCCTCGCCAGCCAGCGGGGCTATGCCGCCGCCACCGAGAATGGAACCGTCCGGCCCCTCGATGACCCAGTAGCGGCTCGCCTCCTCCTGATAGGTTTGATAGAGCCTGTCCAGATTGGGATCCGAGACGCCATATCCCTTGTCGGCGGTGAGCCCGTACTCCGCCGAGACGGTGCGTATAACGGTCGCGACGTGGGGATTATCCGCTTCTGTGATGGCGCGGATGCGGTAGCCCTGCTGGCGGCGGGCGCGGGAGAGGGCGCTGCGGTAGAGCAGCATGCCGCTCCACAGCTGTTCGCGCTCGGGTTGGCTCAGCTGCGCCAGCATCTCCTCCATGGCGTGATCCATCTCCCGATGCAGCGTCAGCAGCATCGCCTGACCTTCGGTTGTGAGGCGGGCCTCCTTGCTGCGGCCATCGGAGGGGTGGGGATGCCAGCTGATAAGGTCGCGCTCGGCCAGGCGGGCCAGCGGGCGGCTGGCATTGGATTTGTCGATGCGCAGTTTCTCGGCCAGCTGCTGGTTGGTGGCCGGCGCGCTCTCCAGCTCGATCAGCAGGTGTGCTTCGATAGGGGTGAGCGCCAGTTGGCCACAGTGCTGGGAGAGCATGCCCAGTTCGCGAACCAGATCGCGCGACAGGGCGCGCAGGGGACGGGGATCCATGTCGGGATTTCCTATTTAGTTGTGTTTGACAACTAAAATAGTCTAAAAGTTGTAATGCGCAACTTTTTTATCGTCCCGGCAGGTGAACAATAGCGGCAGCCCTTGGGGCTGCCGCAGGATAGCGAGCGTCAGGCTGCGGCTCTGGCGGCCAGTTCCGGACGGCGGGAGAAACAGTGGGCAAGCAGCAGCATGGTGGCCACGCCCACCGTACCCAGCACCAGCCAGGGGAGGGCGGGTTGGCCCTGCTCCATGGCGTAATCGTAGAGTGAGCCGCCCCCCACGTAGCCAGTCATGCCGCCGACGGCGAGGCCGAGCCGGCTAAAACCCATGTAGCTGCCACGTGCTGCCGGATTGGCCAGCCGTGTCATCAGGGTCTCTCGGGCCGGTTCGCAGATGATGATCCCGAGATAGAAGCAGGCCAGCAGCACGAAGAGGCCGGACAGGGTGCTGACGAAAGCGACCAGACCTATCCCCACCGTCATCATCAGGATGCCTGCCAGCAGGCGATTCTCGAGGCGATAGCGCCGTTCGCTGAAACGGGCGATGGGGTAGAGCAGCGCCAGTGACAGCGCCGTTTCCAAGCTGTACATCCAGCCCACGGCGGTGGTACTGCCGGAGAGCTGTTTGACCAGGATGGGGAAGATCAGCATCACCTGCACCCAGAGCATGTAATAGCCGCTTAAGATCAGCACCAACCGGCAGAAGGCGCGATCCGCCAGCACCTTGCCCAATCCCTGACGCATTGGCGTCGGCTTGATGGAGAGACG
Source organism: Aeromonas sp. HMWF016 (assembly GCF_963878195.1). NCBI lineage: Bacteria > Pseudomonadati > Pseudomonadota > Gammaproteobacteria > Aeromonadales > Aeromonadaceae > Aeromonas > Aeromonas sp. HMWF016. Next base: position 32,334 of record NZ_CAWNWX010000024.1, on the reverse strand, counting down.
ATAGGCGGGCAGCAGCGTCCAGTTGCAGAGTGCCGCCAGCGTGAATAGCCCGGCACCCAGCAGGCAGACGTAGGTGAAGTCGAAGCGCAGCAGCCAGCTGCCGAGCAGGGCGCCAGTGACGGCACCCGCGCTCTCCAGCATCATCAGCAGGGAGATAAAACGGCCCCGCTCATGGGGACGGGTGAATTTGATCACCAGCGCAGCCCGGGGTGGGTCAAACAGGCAACCGCCCAGTCCGGAGAGGAAGCAGGAGAAGATCAGCATGGCGCCGCTGTCGGCCCAGGCCAGCGTAGCGAAGCCGATGGCCCGCAGCAGCATGCCGGTGACGATGAGCGGGCGGGCGCCGAAACGGTCGGCGAGCGAACCGCCGAAGATCCCCAGCCCTTGCTGGGTGAGCTGGCGCAGCCCGAGCGCCAGCCCCACCAGACCCGCCGCCCAGCCGAGCTGGTCGACGAAGCGCAGGCTGATCATCGGCATCACCACAAAGAAACCCAGGATCACCAGTGTGGTATCCAGCGCCAGAAACCAGCGTCCCCAAAACCTCGCCCTATCGACCATAACGCCCTCTCATTCACAGATAACTTCATTCTGGAGAGGGTTTAGATATAGTGGTAGACGACAACTACCTATATTTCATATCAGGATTATTTATGTCTATGGATCTGGATGATCTGCAACTGCTGCTGGATGTGGCCGAGCTGGGCAGTTTTAGTCAGGCCGCTGCCATCCGCGGCTGGTCGCAGCCGCTAGTGAGCCAGCGGATTGCCCAGCTGGAGGCGAGCCTCGGTGCCCCGCTGTTTCAGCGTCATCGGCGCGGTGTGACCCCGACCCGAGCCTGCGAGGAGTTTCTCCCCGCCGCCCGCTCGGCGCTGGCCACCCTGAGTGAAGGGCGGTTGGCACTGCAGGGGGCACCGGCACTGCCCTGTATCCGTCTCTCCAGCCTCCCTTCGCTCACCTCGGTGGTCTTTGGCTCGCTGTTGATGGAGCTGGTGGATGAGCCGTTCGAGATCCGCTGCACCACGGATCACTCGGGCGACATCATGCAGGCGCTGCTGACTGGGGAGGCGGATATCGGCTTTGTGCTCAAGCGCCCGCCCGTCTCCGGTTTGCAGATGGAGCTGCTCTGCTGCTCTCCTATCATTGCCATCGCCTCACCGCTCCATCCCCTGGCCGGGTGCCACGGCCTCACGCTGGAGGATATCGCCGATCAGCGGCTGGCGCCCCAGGTGTGGGGGCCGGGGTGTGATGCCTTTATCCAGCAGTTGCGGCGGATCCGCCGAGTTGCCAGCCCCATTCACGGCATACAACCGGCCAGCGCGGCGCGGGAACTGGCGCTGGAGCACGGTTTTATCACTTTGATGCCGGAGCTGGCGATTGCGCGGGATCTGGAGATGGGGCGACTGATCAGGCTCGATGTGCGCAATCTGCCGCAGGATCACTGGGACGTCATGATGGCCTGGCGCGGTGGCAAGCGGCCCAATCCCGCCAGAGAGACGGTACTGGCCATGGCCCGGTCACTGGCGAAACGGTGGCGCAAGGAGTAAAGGGCGCGGGGCACTCCCCGCGCCGGAGGATCAGTAGCTGGCCTTGAGGGTTACGCCACTGAATGCCGCAAAGCCGGAGAGCTGGACGTACCAGGTGCCTGCCTTGGGATTGGTGAACGAGCAGCTTTCGTTGTTACCGCCTTTGTAGGGACGGCAGTCGTAGCTGCTGCTGGTTGGGGCAGAGCCAAAGCGGACGTAGAGGTCGGCATCACCGGTTCCGCCGCTGCTGTTGATCTGCAGTGACTTGGTGCCCGCCGGTACGGTCAGGGTGTAGTTGAGCTTGCCCCCCTTGCTGGCGGAGAGATTGCTCAGCGGTACGCCGTTTTTCAGCTCGTTGTC
>NZ_CAWNWX010000024.1:18102-30423 GCF_963878195.1 Aeromonas sp. HMWF016 | reverse complement strand
CCGCAACCGGCATCGATCCCGACGGTCTGGAAGGCGCGAGCCACATCGGCCTGGTTGTAACCCAGATCGGCGGTGGCCCGGCTGACACCGCAAGCCCCTTGCTGGTAGTCGGTGTTGGCGCCCCAGTAGAGGCGGTTGGCCAGCACGAACACCTCGAACGCCTTGCGGGTGTTCCAGCCGCTGCTGTTGGCCAGCAGGTAGAAGGCGCGGTTATAGACCCCCGAGCTGTGGTGCACGTCTATGCCGTCGTAGTAGTCGCTGGCATGGCCGATGGATTTGCCATCCCGGGTCGGATCCTCGAAGTAGCGCAGGGAACCGTTGCCCTTGAAGATCTGCGCCCCGACCAGCCAGTCGTTGCCCCCCTTCATGTAGAACTCGGCCGCTTCCCCCGCCATGTCGGAGAAGGCCTCGTTGATCCCCCCGGACTGACCCGAGTAGACCAGCCCCGAGTTCTGTTCGGTAAAGCCGTGGCTCACCTCGTGGGCTGCCACGTCGAGGCTTACCAGCGGGTAGAAGGTGGTGGCCCCGTCCCCGAAGGTCATCTGGCTGCCATCCCAGAAGGCGTTCTCGTAATTCTTACTGTAGTGAACCCGCATCTTCAGCTTGAAGGTCAATGGTGCCGTGTTGTACCAGTTGCGATACATGTCGAATACCACGTTGCCGAAGTAGTGGGCGTCGTTGAGCGGCGAGTAGGCGCCGTTGATCTCCTTGACCCGGTTTTCCGGGCAGGTGAATTGGTGGATGGTGCCGCCAGAGGTGGCGTGGTTGAGGTTGATGGTATCGACGTTGGGGCTGGTCATCCGGCAGCTGTCATCGACGATGAGCGGGCCAAAATCGGTACCGTAGAAGTATTTGCCGGTCTTGATGTTGCCCCCCGGGCCGGTCGCATTCTTGTGGTTGATCCCCTCCCAGCGTTTGAGCTCCTCGCCGCTCTGGGCATCGAGGATGACGAAGGGGCGGCTCGGTTTGTCACCTTCCGCGACGAAGGAGACCTGATAGACCAGCCGGGCCAGACCGTTCTCGTCCTGCATCACGTAAAGCTTGATCTGCTCGTTGCTCCCCTTGCTGCCCGCCTTGGCCTTGCTGGCGGCATCCTGTGGCGAGAGGGTGGCGACCGGGCTCGCCACATCCTGATCAATCTGGCGCAGCATGCGCCCGGTGGCCTGCTGCAGCTGGCCGCTCAGGCTCTTGTCAGCCACCACGACCTGGCCCATTACCGGAATGCCATTCCAGGTCTGCTCGTAGCGGATCCGCTGTTGTCCGTTGGGCAGTTTGACTACCCGCACCTGACGAAACTCGCCATCTTCCAGCTGCAGTGTACCGGCGCCGGCATTAAGGCCAGACATTGCTCTGGCGCTGCTTGCGTTAACGTTGATCTCGACTTCTTGTGCCGCCATGGCGGCACCTCCCCAACAGGCCAGTGCCACGGCCAGAAATACTTTATTCATCTCTTCTTTCCTTAAATCGATGATGTTGTTGAACCGACCATTGGTCGGGCATTTTCAAGCTAGTTCCGGGGTAAAAAAGTGCCTCCTGTCAGATGTGACAGCGCAGCACAGAGGGGTAGCAGGATCTGCTGAAAGGCCCGTTTTGGGCATCAAAAGGAGCCGTTCAAAGAGCGTTATCCGGTTTCAGAGAGCCACCCTCCTCTTTGGAGGGAGAGAAATAGTTCGGGGCTGCCGCCTCTTCGTACCGAGAGGGGAAATGAGGAGGTGACAAAAGTGGCTGGCGTGCCAAGTTGCGATTGGCTACATTGGGGCAGCCTCATGTTTTGGCGACTGATTTAAAAGGAGAATCCCATGTTTTCATGGCAGTTGGATGACGAGCTGGCGCTGCTCTTCTTGCAGCCAGACATGGCGAGCGAGCTGTTTGCCCTCTGCAATGACAACCGGGAGTACCTCTCCCAATGGCTGCCGTGGCCACCTTTCATTTTACGTCCAGCCGACAGCGCGACTTTTATCCGTCATGCCATCGAGAAGTTTGCCCGTGGCGAGGGGCTTACCACCGCCATCGAGTATCAGGGGGAGGTGGTTGGGGTCATTGGCTACAACAGCATCGATCACGATCTTGGCAAGGTGGTCATCGGCTACTGGCTGGCGGAGCGCTGGCAGGGCAACGGCATCATTACCCGGGCTTGTCATGCGCTGATCCATCACGCCTTTGAGGAGATGGGGATGGAGAAGGTGGAGATCACTGCCGCGACCGACAATGAGCCCAGCAGAGCCGTCTGTGAACGGCTCGGGATGCAGCAGGAGGGGATTACCCGACGCGCGGAGCGACTGGGTTCCCGGATAGTGGATCATGTTCACTACAGCCTGCTGCGCGACGAATGGCTCGGGCAGAGAGACTCCTGATGGCGCTACCCCATATCAAAACCCCGCGGGCCCACCTGACGGTGCTGACCCCCGATCAGGCCCCGATGATCCTCGACTTTTACCGGCGCAATCGCGACCACCTTACCCCGTGGGAGCCACTGCGCGACGACCATTTCTACACCCTTTCTTACTGGCATAACCGGCTGCAGGATAGCTACAGCCAGTTTTTCAACGGCACCGGCGTCAATCTGGTGGCGCTCGATCCGGCTGGTGAGCGGGTGATCGCCACCTGCAACTTCAGCAACATCATGATGGGGATCTTCAAGGCGTGTCACCTCGGTTATGCCATCGACCGGCAGCATGAGGGACAGGGGCTGATGCAGGAGATCCTGACTGCCGCCATCGACTATCTGTTTCGCGAGCAGGGACTGCATCGCATCATGGCTTGCTATATGCCTGCCAACCTGCGTAGCGGCTCCTTGCTGGAGCGACTCGGATTCGAGCGGGAGGGGTATGCGCGGGAGTATCTGATGATCAATGGCCGCTGGGAGGATCACATCCTCACCTCGCTGATTAATCCGGCGCCCTGATTGTCAGATAAAAAAACGGGCCCATGGGGCCCGTCTTTCAATGAGGTGCAGGCTTAGTTGGCCTTGGCATCGCTCACTGCAGCTTCAACCTTGGTAGCCGCTTCGTCAGCAGCTTTTTCTACGGTTGCAGTCGCTTCGGAGGTGGCCTTCTCTACGGTAGAGGTGGCTTCGCTAGCGGCTTTTTCTACAGTGGCAGCAACTTCGGCGGCCGGAGCAGCAGCAGGAGCGGCAGCTTTTTCTTCTTTCTGACCGCAAGCAGTCAACATCAGACCCAGGATACCGGCTACCAGTACTTTGTTCATGTGCATTCCCTCAAATAAATATGGAGAGATGGTCTGTGCAACCATCACAGCGCCCACCGTTGCCCGGTATTGAAACAAGAAGCCGGGAGGCAGCAGGCGGGCGCAATATAGCCCCATTAGTTACCGATGAAAACGGATATCACAATGACATTTTTTCGTGCCGTGGATAAAAAGCTCCACTGCAACGACTGATATCAATACAAGATGCCGCTTATTTGCGGTTGATGCACAATAAACCACCAAATTATTCATGTTGATTGGCAGTTTAAACGGTATCCATATCTGTCAGAGTGGCAACCTGCTCCGCGTTAGTCAGACAGCTTCTGACAGCTCAGCCGTTGCCCCAAGCGATTGCTCTCGCGGGCAAGGTCCAGCAGTGCCATCACCGCCAACGCTTCCGTGGCGGGTACCGGGTTATCTCCCTCACCTCTGATGGCGGCACAGACGCCGCGGTAGTAGGCGCCGTAATCGCCCGCTTCGCCGGTCAGGCTCTGTTGCTGCAATTGGCCATCCACAATTCGACTGAGCTGACCGGGGTCGCTATCCAGCCCCCAATCCGCTGCCGGTGGCCGCTTGCCCAGCTTGAGCTGATCTTCCTGCACATCCATACCGAATTTGACGAACGAGCCCTGACTGCCGTGAATGACAAAGCGCGGCATGGTAGCCGATACCAGACAGCTGCCATGCAGGATCACTCGCATCTCGCCGTAGCCCAGCACCACATGGAAGTAGTCGTCCGCCAGTGCTCCTGGGCGCTGTCCGGCAAGGTCTGCCTGCAGCCAGTTCGGTTGGCCGAACAGCTGCAGCGCCTGATCCAGCACATGGGGGCCGAGATCGAACCAGAGGCCGGAACCCGGGCCACCCGCTTCGCGCCAGCGCTGACGCACCTCGGGACGATAGCGATCGAAATGGGATTCAAACTGGGCGATCTGCCCCAGTGTCCCCTCGGCAATCAAACGGCGCACGGTAAGAAAATCCCCGTCCCAGCGCCGGTTGTGGAAGATGCTGAGCAGTCGCTGCTGTTTGCGGGCCAGTTCGACCAGCTCTGCCGCTTCGGCCAAATCCAGTGCGAATGGCTTGTCGATGACGACGTGCTTGCCAGCCTGCAGCGCCTGACGGGCCAGAGGAGCGTGAGTATCGTTGGGGGTGGCGATGACAACCAAATCGACCGAGCCATCGGCCAGCACCTGTTCCAGCGAGCCGACCCGGCAGCCGGGCAGATCGGCCTGCACCTTGGCCGAATCGCTGCTGACCACCCAGCTCAGGGACAAACCGGGCGTGGTGGAGAGGAAGGGGGCGTGGAAGGTCTTGCCTGCAAAGCCATAGCCCACCAGGGCGGCGTTGAGAGAGTGGCTCATCGGGGTTCTCCGCTGACGTCGAGTGACAAACAAGAAGGGGGCCCATGGCCCCCGGAGTGTGCATCAGAGCACAGGATTTATTGCAAACACAAGCGGCGTCCGCGGCGCGTCATCAGCATCACCAGCGGTGGCAGCAGCAGCCACATATGCAGCGCCAGCTGGCTGAGCGGGTCGTGCATCAGTGCGCCGGTCAGGCCAACCAGTGCACCGGATCCGCTCATCTGGAACAGGCCGAGCAGGGCAGCAGCGGTACCGGCGCAGTGGCCGAACGGTGCCAGCGCCATCCCGGCGGCCGAACCCAGAATCATGGCAAAGCCGATGCTGGAGAGGAATACCGGCCCCATCATCGCCAGCGGATGTTCGATGTGCATGGCCAGGGTCAGGCTGATGGCGGAGAGCATCAACACCAGCAGGCCGATACGCAAGGTGCGTCTTGGCCCCACCTTGGCGATAAAGCGTGGCGCCATAAAGCAGGCCAGAATGTTGAGCGCGGCGTTGGCGGTAAACCAGTAGCTAAAGCCGCTCATATCCAGCCCCAGTTTCACCATCAGCTGCACCGGCGCAGCGGTGACATAGGCAAGGATCACCGCCATCGCCAGCATGCACAGCGCCGCGTTGAACAAGAAGCTGGGGGAGCGCAGTACCGGGCTGTAGCGCGACCAACTGATGAGGGCCCCTTCGCTGCGGGTCTCTTCCGGACGGGTCTCCGGCATCCGCCACAGCAGCCAGCTGCCAACGATGACCGCATAACCGGCCATAAACCAGAAGTTGGCAGACCAGCCCGCCTTGGCGGTGAGCCAGCCACCGAGCAGGGGGGCAAGGGCTGGAATAAAGCAGATGGCGCCATTGAGATAGGAGATCATCTGGCCGCTCTTTTTCGGGCCATAGCTGTCACGCACCACCGAGAAGGCGGCGACCGAGGTGGCGCAGGCGCCAAAGCCCTGCAGCACCCGGGCGATCATCAGCTCGCCGAGGCTGGCGGCGAAACCGGCCCCCAGCGCGCTCAGGCCGTAGAGCAGCACACCGCCCAGAGCAACCGGCTTGCGGCCGTAACGGTCGGCCAGCGGCCCGACCAGCAGTTGTCCCAGACCCATGCTGAACAGGAACCAGGTGATGGTGCCCTGCATCAGGGTCACTTCCGCCCCGAGCTGTTCAGCCATCTGCGGAATGGCGGGCAGGTAGATGTCGATGGCCAATGGGCTGAACAGCACCAGCAGTACGAGTAAAAGAATCAATGGCATCTGTCACCTCTCTATCAGCCGGAATTGAATTGGTGCGCGAGTCTACTGGCTCAAAGTAATGAATAGAAATGGTATTTAATCACTTTGGTTATTCCTCTGTGGAAACATGTATCAAAAAGCTCTCTATTGAAAGGGGGATAACTCCCTCTCAAGCCATCGCTGCTGCTGTAATTGACGCTTTTACTAAACGCTTGCGCCGCATAGAATGCGCTGATTATTTTTGCGGAGGTGCTCGATGAACAAGCTTGTCCTGGCAACAGGTAACCAGAAAAAGGTGAAGGAGTTGGCCGCCATGCTGGCCGACATGAAGATCCAGGTGATCCCGCAGAGCGAGTTTGCTGTCTCCGATGCCGACGAGACCGGCACCACCTTCGTTGAAAACGCCATCATCAAGGCGCGCCATGCCGCCCGCATCACCGGCCTGCCCGCCGTTGCCGATGACTCCGGTCTGGAAGTGGATCTGCTGCAAGGCCGTCCCGGGGTCTACTCCGCCCGCTTTGCCGGTCAGGGTGCCGGTGACAAGGCCAATATCGAGAAGCTGCTGGCTGAGCTCAAAGGTGCTCCCGATTACCTCAAGAGCGCCCGTTTCTGGTGTGTGCTGGTCTATATGCGCCACGCCGACGATCCCACCCCCATTATCTGTCAGGCGAGCTGGGAAGGGATGATCATCGACGAGCAGCGCGGTCAGCATGGCTTTGGCTATGACCCCGTCTTCTTCGTGCCGGATCACGACTGCACCGCCGCCCAGATGCCGGCCGAGCTGAAAAACCAGCTGAGCCACCGTGCCCAGGCGCTGGCCAAACTGAAAGCGGCGCTGGCGGCTCACTGAGTTAAGCCTCCACCGCCCATCGCATATTGTCATCTACAATGGGGGCCTTGAGCCCCCGTTTTATTGGAACGTCCATGCTGCAACTGCCGCCTCTCTCCCTTTATATCCACGTGCCCTGGTGTGTCCAGAAGTGCCCCTATTGTGACTTCAACTCCCATGCCCAGAAGGGGGAGTTGCCCCATCTCGAGTATGTGGCGGCCCTGCTGGAGGATCTGGAGCAGGATCTGAAGTGGGCGCAGGGACGACCTCTCTCCTCGATCTTTATCGGCGGCGGCACCCCCAGCCTGCTGACGGTGGAAGCGATGCAAACCATGCTGGACGGGGTGCGTGCTCGCATTCCACTGACCGCGGATTGCGAGATCACCATGGAGGCCAACCCGGGCACGGTGGAGGCGGACAAGTTCGCCGGTTTCCAGCGTGCCGGCATCAACCGCATCTCCATCGGGGTACAGAGCTTCCAGCAGGAGAAGCTGACCCGTCTCGGCCGCATTCACGGCCCGGAAGAGGCGCGCAAGGCCGCCGCACTGGCCCACGCCATCAAGTTGCCCACCTTCAATCTGGATCTGATGCACGGTCTGCCGGATCAGAGTCTGGATGATGCCCTTTATGACCTGCAGCAGGCTATTGACTGCGCCCCGCCGCACCTCTCCTGGTATCAGCTCACCATAGAGCCGAACACCGCATTTGCCTCCAAGCCGCCCAAACTACCGGAAGATGACACCCTGTGGGACATCTACGAGCAGGGCCACGCCATGCTCACCGCCAGTGGTTATCGCCAGTACGAGATCTCGGCTTACGCCAAAGAGGGCTATCAGTGCCATCACAACCTCAACTACTGGCGTTTCGGCGACTATCTGGGGATTGGCTGTGGTGCCCACGGCAAGGTGACCGATCTCGCAAACCAACAGATCCTGCGTACCGCCAAGGTGAAGCATCCGAAAGGGTATCTGGATCCAGGTCGTCCCTATCTGGACGAGCTGTGGCAGGTGACGGCAGACGATCTGCCGCTCGAATACTTTATGAACCGCTTCCGGCTGTTCGAACCGGCCCCCAAGGCGGAATTCGAGGCCTACACTGGCCTGCCGCTGGAGCGGGTGGAGACGGTTTTGACCATTGCCCAAAGCAAGGAGCTTATCGAGGATTTGGGGGATAGCTGGCAGCTTACCTCTCTCGGCCATCGCTACCTGAATGTGTTGCTTGAGCTGTTTATGGATGAGTGAAAACGGGTTCACGGTCTGGCTGCGAAGCCGTGATCAAGGTTCATGCACTGCTCGGAAGCCTCACGTATATCTATACGCTCCGGTTCCTGTGCTGCTCTTCACCTTGCTGACAGCTTCTCGCGACAGGTCGTGAGCCAGTTTTGGCGAACCGTGTTTCGAAATAACAATCAGGGCGCCATTGGCGCCCTGATTGTTTATGGTCGGTAGAAACCCGCTCAGCAGCAGACGCTGATCATCTGCTGTTGGCCGGGCTCCCACCGCTTGCCAAATTTGGCCTTGCGCTGGTAACTCCCCTTGCCCTTCTTGTTGCGCTCGACCCGGCTGCGAAACAGGGGATCAGAGAGCAGGGCGTGCAGATGGTTATCCTTTATCTCGCCGCGCTGATGGGCATAGTTGCCCCCTTGCGCATGCTCCTCACGGGTGAGGGCGGGTTGTTCTACCCGAGTTTTGGCCATGATGGCTCCTCTTCTTGCTCTTGGTGTGTTGACTCTTGTGTCTGGATGGCGGTTTTCGCTACGGGCGCCTGTTCAGGTGAGCACCCGGCAACCGGATGCTCTGGCACCGGTTAAAAACGCGGCGATTTTGTCACCAAATTGCCGCGGGAGCAATGACCCGGCTGGTGCCGTCAGCCGTGAACCGGGTCATGCTCATCGTGGCCGTGATGCTCGTGATGAGTTGGTGCTCCTGACTCCAGCGTTTCCAGAATGGCGCAGTGCTCCGCCGAGCGGGGGCCGCCACAGCAGATGTTGGAAAGCTCGCGCAGGTTGTCGCGAAAGCGGGTCAGTTCGATGATCTTCTGCTCCACCTGGGCCAGCTTGGTGTCGGCTACTGCTTTCACCTCCTGACAGGTGACCTTGGCCTTGTTGGTATCGAGATCGAGCAGCTCGCCGATATCTGCAAGGGAGAAGCCCACCGACTTGGCGCGGATAATGAACTCCAGCCGTCGCTTGTCCTGCTCGCTGTAGAGGCGGTAGCCGGATTCGTTGCGGATCCCCGGCGAGATGAGCCCGTTCTTCTCGTAAAAACGCAGGGTATCCGCCTTGACCCCGCACGCCTTGGCCAGTTCACCGATCCGGTACATGCCCTTTTCTCCCGTTGGATATGCGACTCAACAAAACCGGAACCCACTATCACCCCTTTGCCGGGCGATTGCCAGCCAAGGGCATAAAAGGGGCAGACAAAAGTTGGTTTGGCCGCTCTTTTGCCATAAACCCCTTAAATGGCAAACGTTTGGCAAAAATCAAGTGGCAAACGTTTAACGCCGCGCCACATAAGGGTTTTGCTATTTAAAAAATCCACCACCCGTCACATTTTTTGTGTAGAATACGCGCCCATAAGAGAGCGCCGCACCAAGCGGGCATTTCTTAAAGCACTTTTGCCGTTGTCAGGCCTGCGGCAAGAGTGGTTTGCGAAATCCCCCCACTTCCATTTATTTGGGGACTCTCTGTGTTGAGCCTCGCCTCCCATGGAACGGTCCCCGTTATGTTGAGGACGATAGTGTGATGGAACAAGCTCGACCCATTCGCCGTGCACTGCTGAGTGTGTCTGACAAAACCGGCATTCTGGAATTTGCCAAGGCACTCAACGAACGCGGCGTCGCCCTGCTCTCTACTGGCGGTACTGCCAAGTTGCTCGGCGAGGCGGGTCTGCCGGTGACCGAGGTCTCCGACTACACGGGTTTCCCTGAAATGATGGATGGCCGGGTCAAGACTCTGCATCCCAAGGTTCATGGCGGTATTCTCGGCCGTCGGGATCAGGATGACGCCATCATGGCCCAGCACGCTATCTCCCCCATCGACATGGTTGTCGTCAACCTCTACCCCTTCGCCGCCACTGTGGCCAAAGCGGGCTGCACTTTGGCCGATGCGGTCGAGAACATCGACATCGGCGGCCCGACCATGGTTCGCTCTGCGGCTAAAAACCACAAAGATGTCGCTATCGTGGTCAAAGCTGCCGACTACGATCGCGTTATTCGCGAAATGGATGCCAACGGTAACAGCCTGAAACTGGCAACCCGTTTCGATCTGGCCATCGCCGCCTTTGAGCACACCGCTGCCTACGACGGCATGATCGCCAACTACTTCGGCACTCTTGTTCCTAGTTATGGGGTGCCTTCCTACGGTGACAACAAGGAGGGTGACGAGGAGTCCCGCTTCCCGCGCACCTTCAACAGCCAGTTCATCAAGAAGCAGGACATGCGCTACGGCGAGAACAGCCATCAGGCCGCTGCTTTCTATGCCGAGGAGCATGCCGCGCCGGGTTCCGTCTCCAGCGCTACCCAGTTGCAGGGCAAGGCGCTCTCCTACAACAACATCGCCGACACCGATGCTGCGCTGGAGTGCGTGAAGGAGTTCGACGAGCCGGCCTGCGTCATCGTCAAGCATGCCAACCCCTGTGGCGTGGCCGTCGGTGACGACCTGCTGAGTGCCTACGATCGAGCCTACCAGACCGATCCCACCTCCGCCTTTGGCGGCATCATCGCCTTCAACCGTGAGCTGGATGGCGCCACTGCGGCAGCCATCGTGGCCCGCCAGTTTGTCGAAGTGATCATCGCTCCGAGTGTCAGTGCGGAGGCCCGCGACGCGGTCGCCGCCAAGCAGAACGTGCGTCTGCTGGAGTGCGGTCAGTGGACAGCTCCGGCGCAAGGGTTTGACCTCAAGCGCGTCAACGGCGGCTTGCTGGTGCAGGAGCGCGATCTCGGCATGGTGACTCTGGGCGACCTGACCGTGGTCAGCAAGCGTCAGCCGACCGAGGCCGAGCTGCAAGATCTGCTGTTCTGCTGGAAAGTGGCCAAGTTCGTCAAATCCAATGCCATTGTCTACGCCAAAGATGGCCAGACCATCGGCGTTGGCGCCGGCCAGATGAGCCGCGTCTATTCGGCCAAGATTGCCGGTATCAAGGCGGCGGATGAAGGGCTGACCGTGGCGGGCTCCGTCATGGCCTCCGATGCCTTCTTCCCGTTCCGCGACGGTATCGATGCTGCCGCGCAGGCCGGTATCTCCTGCGTGATCCAGCCGGGTGGCTCGATGCGCGATCAGGAGGTGATCGACGCCGCCGACGAGCACGGCATGTGTATGGTCTTTACCAACATGCGCCACTTCCGTCACTGATGGATCAGGGCCGCCACGGGCGGCCCTTTTGTTGTCTCTTTTCCACTGACTATTGCGACCGGCTTCCCTCTGGCGGAAGCCTGTGACCCACATAGAAGCGAGCGATACGATGAAAGTACTGATCATTGGTAATGGCGGCCGCGAACACGCCCTGGCCTGGAAAGCCAAGCAATCTCCTCTGGTGACCCGGGTCTTCGTCGCCCCCGGCAATGCCGGCACCGCGCACGAAGGGAGTATCGAGAACGTGGCCATCGCTGCTACCGATATCCGGGCTCTGCTGGCGTTTGCCAAGGAGCAGCGCATCGGTCTGACCATCGTTGGCCCGGAAGCGCCGCTGGTGAAAGGGGTGGTCGATGCCTTCCGTGCCGAGGGACTGGCCATCTTCGGTCCGACCGCGGCTTCCGCCCAGCTGGAGGGCTCCAAGGCCTTTGCCAAGGATTTCCTGGCCCGTCACGCCATCCCGACTGCCGAGTACCGGAACTTCACCGAGGTGGAGCCAGCGCTGGCCTATCTGCGCGAAAAGGGGGCGCCGATCGTCATCAAGGCTGATGGTCTGGCCGCAGGCAAGGGGGTTATCGTGGCGATGACCCTGACCGAGGCCGAAGAGGCCGTGCGCGACATGCTCTCCGGCAATGCATTTGGCGACGCCGGTGCCCGGGTGGTGATCGAGGAGTTCCTGGAAGGGGAAGAGGCGAGCTTCATCGTCATGGTCGATGGCGAGCATGTGCTGCCGATGGCGACCAGTCAGGATCACAAGCGGGTAGGGGATGGCGATACCGGCCTCAATACCGGCGGTATGGGCGCCTATTCGCCGGCACCAGTGGTGACTGATGAAGTGCACCGCAAGGTGATGGAGCAGGTGATCATGCCAACCGTGCGCGGTATGGCGGCCGAGGGCAACGTCTACACCGGTTTCCTCTACGCCGGCCTGATGATCGACGGTCAGGGCAATCCCAAGGTGATCGAATTCAACTGCCGTTTCGGTGATCCTGAAACTCAACCCATCATGCTGCGGATGCGCTCCGATCTGGTGGAACTCTGTCTGGCCGCCTGTGCCGGCAAGCTGGATCAGGTAGAAGCGAATTATGACCCCCGCGTGGCCATTGGCGTGGTGCTGGCTGCGGGCGGCTATCCCGGCGACTACCAGCAGGGCAAGGCCATCAGCGGTCTGCCGGTGGAAGAGGCGAGCGGCGAGAAGGTATTCCACGCCGGTACTCGCCTTGATGGCGATACCGTAGTGACCGCCGGTGGCCGGGTGCTGTGCGCCACCGCGCTGGGCTACACAGTGGCCGAAGCGCAGCAGCGTGCCTATCAGCTGGCTGCCCGGATCCAGTGGGATGGTGTCTTTTATCGCAA
>NZ_CAWNWX010000024.1:16968-18089 GCF_963878195.1 Aeromonas sp. HMWF016 | reverse complement strand
GACAAGCCCCGCCAATGGCGGGGTTTTTTATGCCGGAAAGTGCCTGATTGTCGATGCATTCATGTTGCTGTGGTTAACAAGCGAGGCACTCTTGTCACCATTTGCCACAAAAAACATCATTTTTCACAAACGCTTCACCATGAGTCATGGCATTATGCTGATGATGAATTCCTGTTTGGATTCATAGGTGACCCTAATAATTTGAGCATGTTGTTATATAAGGAAATCCCATGTTGAAAACTGTTCGCCCCCTGCTGCTGCCCCTGATGTTCGGTCTGATCGCGTTGCCTGCCATGGCTGGCGATCTGGAACAGCCGATGAAGAAGATTGGCTTCAACTACAAGCAGGCGGTCAAGGCTGATGATGCGGCTACCATGGAGAAGCACATCAACGAGATGAAGGCTCAGCTCGACATCGCCAAGCAGAAGAACATGCCTGCCGCCAAGAAGGAGAAGTTCCTTGAAGGCATGAATGAGGTACAGACCGAGCTGGATGCCAGCCTGGCTGCGCTCAAGGCCGGTGACGAAGCCAAGGCGCGCGAGCACCTGGCCAAGGTTAACGACCTGAAGAAGGAGTATCACAAGTATGCCAAGCAAAAAGGGTGAGCCCTTTCGCTGGGATGCTGTAGTTCGTCTGACCCATTGGGGTGTAGCGGCGATCTGTATCGGTAATCTCTGGCTTAATGAGGCAGGAGAGGATTGGCACGAGTGGCTCGGTTACACAGCCATCGCGCTGGTCTCCGTACGTTTGCTCTGGGGGCTCACCTTTGCCCATGGCTACGCCCGCCTTGGCGCCCTCATCCCTAGCGGTGAGGATTTCCGCCAGCAGATGCACGAGATGCGCGAGCGGTTGCCGCCGGCGCCGGGCCATCACGGCAGCGGCAAGCTGGCGGTATGGGCGCTCTGGTTGCTGGTGCTGGCGACAGCCGGTACCGGCTGGTTCCAGAATACCGAGATGGGATTTGATCTGGGGGCTGATGATTGGCACGTCTGGTGCACTTGGGCGCTGCAGGGCATGATCGCACTGCATCTGCTGGCCATTGGGTTCACCTCGTGGCGTCAGCGCAGCAGTCTGGTGAGCCGGATGTTGCCCACGCTTCCCCGTCACGCCTCGAACCAGCG
>NZ_CAWNWX010000024.1:0-16958 GCF_963878195.1 Aeromonas sp. HMWF016 | reverse complement strand
GTCCAGACCCGCCAATGGCGGGTCTTCTGTATCGACCGGATGAGAAGTGCAAAATCCGGATGCAAAAAAGCCGCTCATGATGAGCGGCTTTTTTCAATTTGGTGGCCCCTGGGGGACTTGAACCCACGACCAATCGATTATGAGTCGACTGCTCTGACCAACTGAGCTAAGGGGCCAAATTGTGCGTTTAGCGGCGTGGATTATAGGGGAAGAGGAAAGGACAGTCTATAGGCATATCAACCACTTGGCGACTAATTGTTCAGGTCGATAGAGGGTGCAAAGCCGGTCGCAAGGGGAAATGCCAGACAAAACAAAGCCCCGCATGGCGGGGCTTTGGCAAACAGGTTGGCACGATCCGGATTATTCGTCCAGGAAACTGCGCAGCACTTCCGAGCGGCTCGGGTGGCGCAGTTTGCGCAGTGCCTTGGCTTCGATCTGACGAATACGCTCACGGGTAACGTCGAACTGCTTGCCCACTTCCTCAAGGGTGTGGTCAGTGTTCATGTCGATACCGAAACGCATCCGCAGCACCTTGGCTTCGCGAGCAGTCAGACCGGCCAGCACTTCGCGGGTGGCGTTGCGTAGGCTTTCGCTGGTCGCCGCATCCGCTGGCAGAGCCAGGGTGGTATCTTCGATGAAGTCGCCCAAGTGGGAATCTTCATCATCACCGATGGGCGTCTCCATGGAGATAGGCTCTTTGGCGATTTTCAGTACCTTGCGGATCTTGTCTTCCGGCATGCCCATGCGCATGGCCAGCTCTTCCGGGTTCGGTTCACGACCCATCTCCTGCAGCATCTGACGGGAGATACGGTTGAGCTTGTTGATGGTCTCGATCATGTGTACCGGGATACGGATGGTACGGGCCTGATCCGCGATGGAGCGGGTAATGGCCTGACGGATCCACCAAGTAGCATAGGTCGAGAACTTGTAGCCACGACGGTATTCAAACTTGTCTACCGCCTTCATCAGACCGATGTTACCCTCCTGGATCAGATCTAGGAACTGCAGACCACGGTTGGTGTATTTCTTGGCGATAGAGATAACCAGACGCAAGTTGGCCTCAACCATCTCTTTCTTCGCACGGCGGGCCTTGGCCTCACCGATGCTCATGCGACGGTTGATATCCTTGATCTGGGCAATCGACAGACCGGTCTCTTCTTCAATCTGCTGCAGCTTGCCGATGGCGCGCTGAATATCCTCGTCCATTTCAACCAGACGGGGAGACCAGGCTTTGCCAGCCTGCTTCTGGTATTCAAACCAAGCAGTTTCACACTCGTTGTTGGTGAAGGCCGCGACGAAGGTTTTCTTCGGCATCTTGGCCTGCTCAACGCAGAGTTTCATGATGATGCGCTCCTGCACGCGAACCCGCTCCATCATCTCGCGCATGTTGTTGACCAGGCGATCAAACTGCTTGGGCATCAGGCGGAATTGACGGAACACATCGGCTAGCTGGGCGATGGCAGCCTGGGTATCATCGTGCGCGCGACCATTCTTCTGAATGGAGAGGCGGGTCACTTCATACTGGGCACGCAGTTCGGCGAACTTCTCGCGAGCGACTTCCGGATCCGGACCACCGTCCCCGTCATCGTCAGAGTTGTCGCCGTCTTCGTCTTCGTCTTCTTCGTCTTCTTCATCTTCATCGGCCAGATCGTCTTCACCGAGTTCGGAACCGATGTGGGTGGCGGTCGGCGCCATATCTTCGGTATCGTTCGGATCGATAAAACCGGAGATGATGTCGGAGAGACGCAGCTGCTCGGCTTCGTACTTGTCGTACTGTTCGAGCAGGTAAGTGATGGCTTCCGGGTACTCCGCTACGGAGCTTTGTACCTGGTTGATACCGTCTTCGATCCGCTTGGCGATGTCGATTTCGCCTTCGCGGGTCAGCAGTTCGACAGTACCCATTTCCCGCATGTACATGCGGACGGGATCGGTCGTGCGACCAATCTCGGATTCAACAGATGCCAGAGCCTGGGCCGCTGCTTCGGCAGCGTCCTCATCGGCGGTGCCCCCTTCAGCCATGATCAAGTCATCGGCATCCGGAGCGTTTTCAACTACTTGAATGCCCATATCGTTGATCATCTGAATGATGTCTTCGATCTGGTCTGAATCGACAATATCTTGCGGGAGGTGATCGTTCACCTCGGCATAGGTCAGGTAGCCCTGTTCTTTACCTTTGGCAACGAGGAGTTTAAGCTGAGACTGCGGGGTTTGCTCCATAGAACTCATCCGGTTGGTGCTGCTAGGTTGCGCGTACAGTGCGCTGCTGCGCAAATAGCCAATTCTAATAGAAAACCGCCAGACATGCTATGTCTGGTTGCGGCGTCGGTCATGAGAAACCCCTGCCCGCAGTATTGTCGGGGCCAGGCGGTTATAAAGTTTTTGCTTTTCATCCCGTCGATTCGGGCAACGCTATCCATATTGGGACTAATCACTCAAATATCAAGCCCCACTCTCATTTCTTTTCTCAATTTGCACCTCTCTGATCAGCATCATCAACTCTTGGGTTTCTTCGGAGCTTAGTCCTTCCTGAGCCACTTTGGCCTGCAATTCTTCGATCCGTTGTTTTAGAAACAGGTTGATGAAACCGACGAAGGTATCCTGCAACTCTCCCAGAATATCCGGCTCCTGATCGAGTTTGATCTCCTCGAACAGGTCGTGCATCGCCAGCTGGGCGAGAATTTCCCCCTCTTTGGTACCGCGCCAGTGCTCCAGCAGGATGCCGGTAGTGATACCGGGCTGAGCCAGGATCTGCTGATGCAACTGCAGCAGGAAGGTAATCCCTTGCAAGCGCAAACCCGCCAGCTCCGGCATTGCAGGTAGCTCTGCCGTCACGGCCGGGTACTGCACCATCAGGGCCAATGCCCGGCGCAGCGGGGTCAGTTTGGCTGCCTTGGGCTTGTTGACCTCGGCCTTGGGCTGGCTGTTGCGGGCAAAGAGCTCGGCAATTCGCTGCTTGTTCTCACCCCAGCGCATCATGCTGGAGAGGCGGGTGATCAGCCCCTCGCGGGTGAACCCTTCCGGCACGCGGCGGATAAGTTCTGCGGCCTTGTTGGCCACCTCAAACTTGCCTGCTTCACCGGAGAGTGCCGCATCGCGACCAAGACGCTCGAACATGAAGTCGGCGAAGGGTTGAGCTTCATCGAGCAGGGCTTCAAAGCCCTCCTTGCCGATCTGGCGTACCAGCGAGTCGGGATCCTCACCATCGGGCAGGAACACGAATTTGAGTTCGCGGCCATCCTGCAGATGGGAGAGGGCATTATCCAGTGCCCGCCACGCGGCTTCACGACCGGCGTTGTCGCCGTCGTAGCAGCAGACCACCTCGGCGGTGGTGCGAAACAGGGTATGGATGTGATCACTGGTGGTCGCGGTACCCAGTGCCGCCACCGCATAGTCGATGTCGTACTGACCGAGTGCCACCACGTCCATGTAGCCCTCAACCACCAGGATCCGGCGTGGATCCTTGTGTGCCTGCTTGACCTCATAGAGGCCGAACAGCTCCCGCCCCTTATGGAAAATCGGGGTTTCCGGTGAGTTGAGGTATTTGGGGGTGCCATCGCCCAACACCCGGCCACCGAAACCGATGACCCGGCCACGCTTGTCGCGGATCGGGAACATGATGCGATCGCGGAAACGATCGTAGCTGCCCCCGCCATTTTCACGAGTGATCAACATGCCACCCGAGATAAGCAGCTGTTCGTGATCCCGGCTCGCACCAAAGCGGCGACGTACCTGATCCCAATCGCTTGGGGCATAACCGATGTTGAAGCGTTTGACCACTTCACCGGTCAGGCCACGTCCCTTGAGGTACTCCACCGCATGGGGGGCACTCTTGAGATTGCTCTCGTAGAAGCGGGCGATCTGGTTCATCAGCTCGAACAGATCCTTGCTGACTGCCGGCTGGCTATGGCCAGATCCGCCGCTGCTCTGCTCACGGGGCACCTGCATGCCCTGCTGGCTGGCGAGCTCTTCGATGGCGTCGGGGAATTCGAGGCCGTCATACTCCATGACAAAGCCGATGGCGTTGCCGTGGGCGCCACAGCCGAAACAGTGATAGAACTGCTTCTCCTGGCTGACGGTAAAAGAGGGGCTTTTTTCGTTATGAAAAGGGCAGCAAGCCTGGTAGTTCTTACCGGCTTTTTTCAGCCGCACTCGCGAGTCGATCAGCTCGACTATGTCTGTGCGTGCGAGCAGATCGTCGATAAAGGATTGGGGGATCCTGCCTGCCATAACCGTCCTGTTTCACTGCGATAGAAAATAAAAAAGCCGCGCATTCACAAGGAAGCACGGCTTCTTCGACCAAACAAGAGTTTGCCTGTTACGCCAAGCGGGTTTTCACCTGAGCACTGACGGCGCCGACATCGGCACGACCCTGAATTTTTGGCTTCAAGACAGCCATGACTTTACCCATGTCAGCAGCACCGCTCTCGGCGATGGCTTGCTCGATCAGGGCGGCAATTTCGTCTGCGGTCAGTTGTTGTGGCAGGAACTCCTGCAGCACAACGATCTCGGCGGACTCTTTGTCGGCGAGATCCTGGCGACCGGCAGCTTCAAATTGGCTGATGGAATCGCGGCGCTGTTTGACCATCTTGGTCACGACAGCGAGGATATCCTCATCATTGAGCTCGACACGGGTATCGACTTCACGCTGCTTGATTTCTGCCATCAACAACCGGATAGCGCCCAACCGCGGCTTGTCTTTGGCAAGCATGGCGAGCTTTTGCTGATCCTTGAGTTGATCCTTCAGAGACACGGCATGATCCCTTGATTAGTACAGGCGGATACGACGTGCGTTTTCGCGAGACAGCTTCTTGGCGTGACGCTTAACGGCAGACGCTTTGGCGCGCTTACGAATGGTAGTCGGCTTCTCGTAGAACTCACGGCTACGAACTTCGGACAGGATACCGGCTTTTTCGCAAGAACGCTTGAAGCGACGCAGAGCAACGTCAAACGGCTCATTTTCACGGACTTTGATTACTGGCATGTGCCTTTCACCTCAGTGATAAAATTGTTAGCTGACCTTCAATCGATCAGCATGACTTAAAATGGTGCGAAATTATACTCTGGATAGGGAATGAAAGTAAACCCGCAGAGATCGCTCTGGTTTAAAAAACCCGCGAAGGTTACCATAGCCGTCTCATTTTAGCAGTGAAAATTTTTAGCAATGCGTGTATTGGGCATAGAGACATCCTGTGACGAAACCGGGATCGCGATCTTCGACGATCAAAAAGGGATCCTTTCCCACCAGTTATATAGCCAAGTCAAGCTGCATGCGGACTACGGTGGCGTTGTCCCCGAGCTCGCCAGCCGGGATCACGTTCGCAAGACGATCCCGTTGATCCAGGCCGCATTGCAGGAGGCGGGACTGGGCAAGGATGACATCGATGGCATCGCCTATACCGCGGGTCCGGGTCTGGTTGGCGCCATTCTGGTGGGGGCCACCATTGGCCGTTCGCTGGCGATGGCGTGGAACAAGCCGGCCATCGCCGTCCACCACATGGAAGGTCACCTGCTGGCGCCCATGCTGGAAGAGAAGGCCCCCGAGTTCCCCTTCGTGGCGCTGCTGGTCTCCGGCGGCCACTCCATGCTGGTACGGGTTGATGGCATCGGCAGCTATCAGCTGCTGGGCGAATCCATCGACGATGCCGCTGGCGAAGCGTTCGACAAGACCGCCAAGCTGATGGGGCTGGACTATCCGGGCGGCCCGCTGCTCTCCCGTCTGGCCGAGAAGGGCACCACCGGACGTTTCCACTTCCCCCGTCCGATGACTGACCGTCCGGGGCTCGATATGAGCTTCTCCGGCCTCAAGACCTTTGCTGCCAACACCATCGCCGCCAACGGTGATGATGAGCAGACCCGTGCCGATATCGCCCGTGCGTTTGAAGATGCGGTAGTCGATACCCTGGCCATCAAGTGCCGTCGTGCCTTGAAAGAGACCGGCCTCAAGCGTCTGGTGGTAGCCGGTGGCGTCAGTGCCAACCGCCACCTGCGTGCCCAGTTGGCCGAGCTGATGGAGAGCCTCAAGGGAGAGGTATTCTATCCGCGCACCGAATATTGCACCGATAACGGCGCCATGATCGCCTATGCCGGCATGCAGCGTCTGAAGGCGGGCGTGTTCGAGCCGCTGGCGGTCAAGGCCGTGCCGCGCTGGCCGCTGGATACCCTGGATCCGGTCTGATCCAAAGGATCCTGCCCTTGTCGGGCGAGTGATGTGAAATGCCCCGGGCATGCTCTCTGTGAAGACGGGAGACTGTCCGGGGCATTTTTGTTGTTACGCCACTCCTTGTTGCTTGATTGCTCCTTGTGGATCGGAAGCGCCCTCCGCGGCATCTGTCGCTATCCCCTCAAGCCCGCTCTTGGCATCCATGCCACGCTATAAATTGAATTTATGTATTTTGGCTAATTGACCTCATTTTTCCTTATGCCTTTGCCAGCTCCTGCCTGTGGCTCTGTTTTTGACCTTTATCACCGTTAGCTAGTCATCGTCCGATCCTGATAGATGCTTGCGCTCACAGAGTGCCGCCAGAACGCGTTTGATAAAGATGTGAGGAAAGTGATGTGCATATGAGGGGCTGAGCCATGCACGGCCATCTGGTGTGTTTGATTGGGGTTGATACGGAATCCAGCGCCACGGTTTCGCTATCAGCTGCCAGCGTCAGAGCGAGGCGCAAAAAAATCCCCGCCAGCTGGCGGGGATTTTTGATTGGCTATCGACAGGCGATGCGATTACAGCATGATGCCGCCGAAGAAGAAGCCCAGCGCCACGGCAATCGCGATGGTCGCGGTGCCGGGGATAAAGAAGGGGTGGTTGAACACGGCTTTGCCGATGCGGGTTGAGCCGGTGTCGTCCATCTCTACCGCGGCCAGCAGGGTCGGGTAGGTCGGCAGTACGAACAGGGCGCTCACGGCTGCGAAAGAGGCGATGGCGGTCAGCGGGCTGACACCCAGCGCCAGAGCGGCAGGCATCAGGGCCTTGGTGGTTGCACCCTGTGAGTAGAGCAGCATGGCGGCGAAGAAGAGCACCACGGCCAGCAGCCAGGAGTACTGGTTCAGCAGATCGCCAGCGATCAGCTGGATGGTGTCCATGTTGCCTTTCACGAAGACGTTACCCAGCCAGGCCACACCCAGTACGCAGATACAGGCTGACATACCGGACTTGAAGGTCGGCATGTTGGTCACTTGAGTGGCGTCCAGTTTGCACACCAGAGTCATGATGGTGGCAGCGGCCAGCATGATGCCCATGATGGCGCCATCGCGGGGGATCGGCGGGTTGGTGATGAGGCCAACTTTACCGGAGATCGCGGTGGCATAGGCCATGACGGCCACGATGGCGGCGATGAAGATCCAGACGGACAGCTTGGCGTACGGCTTGATTTCCAGCTGGCTGGTGCCGCGCAGCTTGATCTGGCCCTTGGCTTTACGCTCCAGATAGACTTCGTCCTGCTCCAGCGGCTTGCCCATCATGTTGGCGATGAAGGCACCCAGGATACAGGCCAGGAAAGTAGAGGGAATGCAGATGGCCAGCAGGGTCAGGTAGTCAACACCGAACGGCTCGAGCATGCCGGAGAAGGCAACCACAGCGGCAGAGATCGGGGATGCTGTGATGGCGATCTGGGAGGCAACAACCGCGATGGAGAGCGGACGGGACGGGCGGATCCCCTGCTCTTTGGCCACTTCGGCGATAACCGGCAGGGTGGAGAAGGCGGTGTGACCGGTACCGGCCAGCATGGTCATCAGATAGGTGACGACCGGGGCGGCGAAGGTGATGTATTTGGGGTTCTTGCGCAGCGCTTTTTCAGCCAGGGAGACCAGATAGTCCATCCCGCCAGCCAGTTGCATACAGGCGATGGCGCAAATGACGGACGCAATGATCATGATCACATCCCAGGGGATGTAGGTGACCAGCTGGTCGCTCGGGATCTGCACCCCGAGGCCCCAGGTCAGGACCAGAACCCCCAGACCACCGGCAAAGCCGATGCCGATGCTGCCTATCCGGGCGCCCAGATAGATAGCGGCGAGCACGACAAGTAACTCGATTCCAATCATAGCGATAACTCCATTTTTTAGTTTTTTGGTTTTTATTTGGCAAAAAGCCAATTCCCGATCGGGCCGGGGATAAAGACCAATCGGGAACTGACTTTAAATAGGCCGGGAAGATCCCGGCCCATGCGTCGCTTATACGGTGGTTTCGCGAGTGAAACGCTTGGCCTTGTATTGCGGGTTCATCAGGTTCTCGATGGAGAGGATCTCGTCCAGCTGCTCGGCGCTCAGCAGGCCGCGCTCCAGTACGACTTCGCGTACGTTCTTGCCGGTCTGGGCGCAGATCTTGCCAACGATGTCCCCTTCGTGGTGACCGATGAAGGGGTTCAGGTAGGTCACGATACCGATGGAGTTCAGCACGTGGTTCATGCAGATTTCCGGGTTGGCGGTGATACCTTCCACGCACTTCTCGCGCAGGGAGATACAGGCTTTTTCCATCAGACTCAGGGATTCGAACATCGCCTGACCAATTACCGGCTCCATGACGTTCAGCTGCAGCTGACCGGCTTCGGCGGCGAAGGTGATGGTGATGTCGTTACCAAATACCTTGAAGCAGGACTGGTTGACTACTTCCGGGATAACCGGGTTGACCTTGGCCGGCATGATGGAGGAACCCGCCTGCATTTCCGGCAGGTTGATCTCTTTCAGTGCAGTGCGCGGGCCGGAGGAGAGCAGACGCAGGTCGTTACAGATCTTGGAGAGCTTCATGGCCAGACGCTTGATGGCGCCGTGCAGCATGACGTAGGCGCCGCAGTCAGAGGTCGCTTCGATCAGGTCTTCAGCCGGTACATAGGCACGGCCGGTGATCTCGGCCAGACGCTTGATGGCCAGTGCAGAGTACTCGGGCGGAGTGTTCAGGCCGGTACCGATGGCGGTAGCACCCAGGTTCACTTCCAGCAGCAGCTCCTGGCAACGCTTGATGGATTTGATCTCTTCGCGCAGGGTGACGGCGAACGCGTGGAACTCCTGACCAAGGGTCATCGGCACGGCATCCTGCAGCTGGGTACGGCCCATCTTCAGGATCTTCTTGAACTCGTTAGCCTTGACGTCGAAAGCGGCGATCAGCGCTTCCAGGGCATGCAGGGTCACGTCGGTGCTGTTCACAACAGCAACGCGGAAACCGGTGGGGTAGGCATCGTTGGTGGACTGGCACTTGTTGACGTGATCGTTCGGGTTGATGACGTCGTAACGACCTTTCTCCAGACCCATGATCTCCAGTGCGATGTTGGCCAGCACTTCGTTGGTGTTCATGTTGACGGAGGTGCCGGCACCACCCTGGTAAACGTCGACCGGGAACTGGTCGAAGCACTTGCCGGTGTTCAGCATCAGGTCGCAGGCTTCCACGATCTTGTCTGCAATTTCAGGACGGATGGTACCGAGCTCGCCGTTGGCCAGCGCAGCGGCCTTCTTGGTCAGTACCATGCCACGTACGAATTCCGGAACGTCAGAAATCTTCTGAGAGCTGATCTTGAAGTTCTCGACAGCGCGCTGGGTGTGCACACCGTAGTAGAGATCATTGGAAACTTCTTTAGTGCCCAGCAAGTCTTCTTCAATGCGGACGTTCTTGATGTCGCTCATTGTAATGCCTCAGAAATCAGATAAATGGAAAAATCCTCACCGAGTGGTCGCGAGTTCCTTGCGCACAGCTCATCCTGAAGCACCACACACCGAGTGGGGCGATTGGGAGTGTGACCTCCCTAATAACTAATCAACATACTACTCCAATTGAGGTATCGGTTATTAGAGCTGGATCACTAATCTGGTGACATCTTCAAATTCCTTTGATGAATGTACACATATGTTGTACATGATTTATCACCATGATTTTTATAAAAATTTGTAATTTTTTGCTGATTTTTTAGCGTCTGGTTGATGAGGGAGTCATTTGGGTGGCTTGAAATGGGCGGGTTGGCCCCCATTTATTGGGGGTAGGAAGTGGTGACTCGCGCGTTTGAACATCGTGTGCAGCTCCCGGTTCGCGGGACCACTTTTTCTCACATTTGACTGGTTGTGGAGCTTATATGGGCAAGCTGTTTCTGCTGTTGGTGGGTCTGGTGGTACTGGAGCTCACCGTGATGATCGAGGTCGGTTCTGTGATTGGAGCGCTGCCGACCGTCGGCTTGCTCATCCTGACCGCCATTCTGGGCTCTTCTCTGGTGCGCAGTGAAGGGCTCAAGACCCTGTTCAGTGCCCAGCAGAAGATGCAGCAGGGCGAGATGCCGGGCCGCGAAGTGATGGGCGGCATGATGCTGGCGCTGGCCGGTTTGCTGCTGATCATCCCGGGTTTTGTCACCGACTTCTTCGGGATCTTGCTGCTGCAGCCCTGGCTGCGCAACAAGCTGGCCGACAAGCTGATCGGCAGCAACCAGTTCCGGATGCAGATGGGCGGTTTCCAGCGCACTCAATCGCCGTTTGAGCAATCCCTCGGCGATCATCCGAAACAGGGTGGCACCACCATCGAAGGCGAGTTTGAGCGCAAAGAGTGAATGTGATTGGCAGAGGGTTGTGATATCAGGGCTTGCCCTGATGGCACAACGCCTCGAAGCGGTGTCGGGCATACCACCATGCGAGGGTGCCCGCCGCCAGATTGGCCAGCAAGATCCCCAGATATATCCCCTGTTCTCCCCCCAACTGGGCGCCTAGCCAGGCTCCCGGCAGTAAAAAGCCAAACAGCCGCAGGCCATTGAACAAAAACGAGATGCTCGATGCCCGCACGCCATTGAGCGCCGAGGCCAGCAGCATCACCATCCCCTGAAAGCCATATCCGATCGGTACCAGATGCAGATAGAGGATGATGAGGCGGATCACCTGTGGATGGTCGCTGAACAGGTTGGCGATGAGTGGTGCCAGCAGCCAGGTGAGGCCATAGATGGCGAGCTGGAACAACAGGGCAAAGCGCATGCTGCTCTGAAGCGCGGCTTTGGCCCGGGCCGGATTGCCGGCGCCGCAGTTTTGCGAAATGAAGGGGGCCAGCACGGAGGCGAGCGCCATCATCACGATCAGCAGCAGTGCCTCAACCCGCGATGCGGCGCCGTAAGCCGCCACCACTTCTGTACCCAGACCGGCGAAAATCGTCATCAGCACTGCGTTGGCCAGCGGGTTGAGCATGTTGGTAAAAGAGGCGGGGATGGCGACATGAAGCAGTGCCCGCCAATGGTAGAGCAGCCGGGTGCGCGGCGAGAGGCGCCAAAGCAGCAACCCTTCCCGATGACGCAGGATGTAGAGGCTGACCAGCATGGCCATCAGCCATGAGATGGAGGTGGCGATGGCGGCACCCCGGATCCCCCACTCGGGGAAGGGGCCGATGCCGAAGATAAGCAGCGGGTCCAGCATGCCGTTGACCAGACCGGCCACCGTCATGACGAGGCTGGGCGTCTTGGTATCACCGGTCGCGCGGATGGCGGAGTTGCCCACCATGGGCAGCACCAGCATGGGCACAGTGAGATACCAGATCAGCATGTAGTCGTGGATAAGGGAGATAAGTTCGGCACTGGCGCCCAGCAGGGTAAATAGCGGTTTGATGGTGAGGGCGCCCCCTGCCGAGAGCAAGGCGACCAGGATCACCGCCAGAAACAGGCTATCGGTGGCGAGGTGGGCCGCCTCCTCATGTTTGCCCTGTCCCAATGCATGACCGATCACCGCCGAGAGGCCGGCTCCCAGCCCCATGGCGAGCGAGGTGACCACGAAGGTGACCGGAAAGGTAAAGCTGATGGCCGCCAGCGCTTCGGTGCCCAGCATGCCGATAAAAAAGGTATCGACCAGGTTGAAGGCCAGAATGGCGACGATGCCGAGGATCATGGGGCCCGTCATCTGGCGCAGTACGACAGGGATAGGTGCTGTCAGCATGGGATTGATGCGGGTCAAGGGATCGTCTCTACATCTTGCTCGAAGAGCTGGGCTGATAACTGGGCTGGCGCTGCCAGCGAAGTTCGCGAAGAGAACAGGGGCGAACAATCGAAGGTTTTTATAGTACGTGAAAAAATTTTTTTTGTATTTGCCCTTGAAGGGTTAGCAACCTCACCCCACATCAGGGACATATCCGATTTGGCCTGGAACGGCCATTCCTCAAAGCAACAATGAGACTCATTTTGGGAGAGTTATCGATGAAAATTCGTCCACTGCACGACCGCGTCATCATCAAGCGCATCGAAGCTGAAGCCAAATCCGCTGGTGGTATCGTACTGACTGGTACTGCGGCTCAAAAGTCCACCCGTGGTGAAGTGCTTGCCGTGGGGACTGGTCGAATCCTGGATAATGGCGATGTCAAAGCGCTGGCCGTCAAGGTTGGCGACAAGGTTATCTTCAACGAAGGCTACGGCGTGAAAACCGAGAAGCTGGATGGTCAGGATGTTCTGATCCTGTCCGAGACCGACATTCTGGCGATTGTCGAAGAGTAATCCATCCCCACTTTTCCCCGAATTGATTGAAAGGATTGAACAAAAATGGCTGCTAAAGACGTTAAGTTTGGTAACGAAGCCCGCATCAAGATGCTGGAAGGTGTGAACATCCTAGCTGATGCCGTCAAGGTTACTCTGGGCCCGAAAGGCCGCAACGTGGTACTGGACAAGTCCTTCGGTGCCCCGACCATCACCAAAGATGGTGTTTCCGTTGCGCGCGAGATCGAGCTGGAAGACAAGTTCCAGAACATGGGCGCCCAGATGGTCAAGGAAGTTGCTTCCAAGGCGAACGACGCTGCGGGTGACGGTACTACCACTGCAACCGTTCTGGCTCAGGCTATCGTCAACGAAGGTCTGAAAGCCGTTGCCGCCGGTATGAACCCGATGGATCTGAAGCGTGGTATCGACAAAGCAGTTGTGGCTGCCGTTGCCGAGCTGCAGGCGCTGTCCCAGCCGTGTGCTGACAGCAATGCCATCGCTCAGGTTGGCACCATTTCCGCCAACTCCGACGAGAAAGTGGGCAAGCTGATTGCCGAAGCCATGGACAAAGTGGGTCGCGATGGCGTCATCACCGTTGAAGATGGTCAGGGTCTGGAAGATGAGCTGGCTGTTGTTGAAGGTATGCAGTTCGACCGCGGCTACCTCTCTCCGTACTTCATCAACAAACAGGAAACCGGTTCTGTCGAACTGGACGATCCGTTCATCCTGCTGGTTGACAAGAAAGTCTCCAACATCCGCGAAATGCTGCCGGTGCTGGAAGGTGTTGCCAAAGCTGGCAAACCGCTGCTGATCGTTGCCGAAGACGTAGAGGGCGAAGCCCTGGCTACTCTGGTGGTCAACACCATGCGCGGCATCGTGAAAGTGGCTGCCGTCAAGGCGCCTGGCTTCGGTGACCGTCGCAAGGCCATGCTGCAGGATATCGCCGTACTGACTGGAGGTACCGTCATCTCCGAAGAAGTTGGCATGGAGCTGGAAAAAGCGACTCTGGAAGATCTGGGTCGTGCCAAGCGCATCGTCATCACCAAAGAGAACACCACCATCATCGATGGCGTGGGTGATGCAGGCGTGATCGAAGGCCGTGTTGCCCAGATCCGTCAGCAGATCGAAGAGACCTCCTCCGACTACGACCGTGAGAAGCTGCAAGAGCGCGTAGCCAAGCTGGCTGGCGGTGTTGCCGTGATCAAGGTGGGTGCTGCTACCGAAGTTGAGATGAAAGAGAAGAAAGCTCGCGTAGAAGATGCTCTGCATGCTACCCGTGCTGCCGTTGAAGAAGGCGTGGTTGCCGGTGGTGGTGTTGCGCTGGTGCGCGTTGCTGCCAAACTGGCTGGCCTGCGTGGCGACAACGAAGACCAGAACGTCGGTATCAAGGTTGCCCTGCGCGCCATGGAAGCCCCGCTGCGTCAAATCGTCATCAACGCCGGTGAAGAAGCCTCCGTCATCGCCAACGCGGTGAAGAACGGTGAAGGCAACTTCGGTTACAACGCTTACACCGAGCAGTATGGCGACATGCTGACCATGGGTATTCTGGATCCGACCAAGGTAACCCGCTCTGCACTGCAGTTCGCTTCTTCCATCGCTGGTCTGATGATCACCACCGAGTGCATGGTCACCGAGCTGCCGAAGAAAGATGCTCCGGCCATGCCTGATATGGGTGGCATGGGCGGCATGGGCATGATGTAATCATCATCCCGGCTCTGTTTGAGAAACGGCTCGCTTTGGCGGGCCGTTTTTTTTTATCCGGCTAAACTGAGAGTTGTTGATAAGGATGTTATTTGGAGGTGAGTATGAAAAAACTGGGTTTGATTTCTTTACTTTTTTCCTTGGCAAGCTTTTCCGTACTGGCATTGGGGACGCCTGCAGGGCCCGTAATTCTCAAGGTGACAGGCAATGTTAAAGCTGCAGAGACCGTTGATGGCGTTGCGCAATTTGACCTTGCCATGTTGCAGGCACTGCCACAACACGAGGTCGTGACCGGAAATCCCTGGGTCGATAAGCCCCACAAGTATCGTGGGCCCAAACTGGCTGATGTACTGGCGGCTGTGGGGGCTGATGATGGCAGTTCCATTACCCTGACTGCACTCAATAGCTACCAGATCCGAATCAACTGGGACAAGGTCAAACTCTATGAGCCCATCCTTGCCTGGGAGGATGATGGTGTCGTCATGAAGGTGCGCGACAAGGGGCCGCTCTGGTTTATGCTGCCGCTTGATCAACATCCGGAATTGAAACGCTCCGAATATACCGACATGATGATCTGGCAGCTCAGCTCAGTTGATATCCAGCATTAATCGTTTATTGCTCAGGAGTATGGGGTGAAGGAAAAGACCAAAGCCTGGCCGCTTGTTGCCACTCTTTATTTTTTCATCCTGTTGTTTACGGGAAGTACTCTCTATTCTCTGGTTCAGGTTCAGAATGCAACCCGGGTCATGGAGAAGTACACCTACGATGTCTCCTGGGCATTGATGCAGTTACAGCTGGAGCTGGGACGCTTTCTTAATAGTGTCGAGGTTTACCACTATGGCGGCATCGATCACGATGCCCTGATGCTGCGTTATGACATTCTCTGGAGTCGAACCCCAATCCTGCTTAGTGGCCAATTGCGCAAGAGCATGGAGGACAAGCAGAAGACTCTGCGTCTGGTGCAGTTGATCGAAAGCAATATTCGCAATATCGAACCTGATATCACCAGACTGCAAGTGGGCTCACCCGATTACCAGCAAATCATGATGCGTCTTGCGCCTCTGCAAGAACCGCTCTCTTATTCTCTTGCATCCGTCATGCAGAAGAACATCAACATCTATTCAGAGAACGATCGCCATTTTGCCCAGTTGCGGAATGCCTTGCTGATGATGGTATCTGGTCTGGTTATCTCGGTACTCTTGCTCAGTGCGCTGCTTATATATGAAGGGCGGCGTCATTTCAGAGCTGTGCGGCGAGATCCCCTGACCGGATTGCCCAATCGGGTTGCCTTGCTCGAGATGATGGAATCCTATGCGACACAAGAGATGCCATTTGGTCTGGTGCTGATCGATATCAATGACTTCAGGGATATCAACAGCAAGTTTGGCTACGACACTGGGGATTATCTGCTCAACGAATTGGCAAAGCGAGTCAAGGCCCTGTGCGAAGAGGGAGAATCTTGTGGGCGTCTTGGGGGCGATCAATTCGTGATTATCCAGCGTGGTAGCAGTGACCTGCGGCAAATCAGGGAGCTCGTCGCGCGTCTATTGCATTCACTCAAGCAGGACATGGTGTTTGATAATTACCCTTTCCGTCTTGAAGTCGGTATCGGCATAGCCTTTTATCCCGTTGATAGTGATAAAACCCAAGAGCTGTTGAGTCGGGTAGAGCAGGCGCTGTTCCATAGCCGCAAAACGCATGTCCCCTACGTTATCTATGATAACTCGCTGCTCAATGAGACTGCTCGTCGTAAGCACCTTGCTTCCGATATGGTCATGGCGTTGGAACATAATGCGCTGGAGCTCTATTACCAACCCATCGTCAATCTTGAGACTGGTCGCTGTGAAGCGGTGGAAGCATTGCTACGTTGGCGCCATCCCGAGCTTGGGTTTATCCCGCCCAATGAAGTCATTATGGTGGCTGAAGAGTTTCAGCTTGCCGAGCGAGTGGGCAGCTGGGTGCTGAATACTGCTTGTGAGCAGCTCTATCAGTGGCATCAGCTTGGCCTTGTCGACTTGCAAATGTGCGTGAACATTTCTCCTGGCATGTATCAGCGCAATTTGTTGAAACTGGTCGCCAAGGCATTGATGGAACATCATCTGCCAGCACGAAGCCTGGTTCTGGAAGTCACGGAAGACACCACAATGAGGGAGGTGAAGAATTCGCTGCAATTGATGCAGGATCTGAATCAACAGGGAGTGTTGTTGGCATTGGATGATTTTGGCACTGGCTACTCATCGCTTAGTTATCTTCAGAAGCTGCCTGTGAGCAAAGTGAAGATCGACCGCTCTTTTATCCAGGGGATAGATACTTCTCTGGAAGCATCGGAGCTGGTCGCCAACATCTGCCGGATGGGTTCCATGCTTGGCAAGATTTTGGTGTGCGAAGGGATAGAGACACAAGCTCAGCTGGATGTCTTGCGCTCCCTGACCGATATCCACCTCTATGGCCAAGGATATCTCTTCAGCCGACCGGAACAGGCAGAAAAGATCTATCAAACCCTGCTGGAAATGGAAGAACTTTGGCTGGCTCGACAACCATCGGACATCGCATGCATCAGCTAATATATTGGATATGTGCCAGTTAAAGGTCTCTCGGAGATGTGATTTGGTTCAAAAAATGCGCGCCATGTTCGTTATCTGAACGTTTGTTTGCGTTTCTCAAAAAAATACGTAATCTCCCCTTGCCAGAACGAATTCACTCCCTATAATGCGCCTCCATCGACACGGCAAGCGGCAACGCAAACAACCCGGTCGATAACCTCGAAAAGCCTTTGCAAATAAGGCTTGACTCGAGAAAGCGGTTGAGTAGAATGCCACTCCCGCAGCAGCAAAAGCTGCGTCG